>JAODBB010000225.1 GCA_025463745.1 Subtercola sp. | reverse complement strand
GGCGCCGAGCGCGCTGTTCTACTCGAACGGGCCCGGCGACCCCGAGGCATCCGAAGCTCATGTGCAGGTGCTGCAAGACGTGCTGCGTGCCGGGGTGCCGTACTTCGGTATCTGCTTCGGCAACCAGTTGCTCGGGCGTGCGCTCGGCTTCGGCACCTACAAGCTGCCGTTCGGGCACCGGGGCATCAACCAGCCCGTGCTCGACCGCACCACGGGTCGAGTGGAGATCACCAGCCAGAACCATGGCTTCGCAGTGGATGCTCCGCGTGAAGGCATCACGGAGTCGCCGGCCGGTTTCGGCCGGGTGGAGGTGAGTCACGTGAGCTTGAACGATGACGTGGTGGAGGGCATCCGCTGCCTCGATATCAATGCGTTCTCGGTGCAGTACCACCCGGAGGCCGCCGCGGGCCCCCACGATTCGATGTACCTCTTCGACCGCTTTCGCGAGATGGTGCTGACCGGGGAACTCGACATTTCGACGGCTGGCGCCATCCGCGACACCACCGACACTGCGGCGCTGCCCGAACCAGCTGCCGGCACCCACACCTCTGCAGAAAGCGAATAATGCCAAAAAGAGAAGACATTAAGAGCGTTCTGGTCATCGGCTCCGGCCCGATCGTGATCGGCCAGGCCTGCGAGTTCGACTACTCGGGAACCCAGGCGTGCCGGGTGCTGCGCGAAGAGGGCGTTCGCGTCATTCTGGTGAATTCGAACCCGGCCACCATCATGACCGACCCCGACTTCGCCGACGCGACCTACGTCGAGCCCATCACCTGGCGGGTCATCGAGAGCATCATCGCGAAGGAGAAGCCCGACGCGATTCTGCCTACCCTCGGCGGCCAGACCGCACTGAACGCGGCCATCGACCTGCACAAGAACGGCATTCTCGAGAAGTACGACGTCGAGCTGATCGGTGCGAATTTCGAGGCGATCAACAAGGGTGAAGACCGCCAGATCTTCAAAGAGCTGGTGCTGCAGTGCGGCGCCGACGTCGCCCGCTCGCACATCGCGCACACGGTCGAAGAGGCGGTCGGGTTCGCGCTCGATCTCGGCTATCCGCTCGTCGTGCGCCCGTCGTTCACCATGGGCGGCCTCGGATCGGGTTTCGCCTACACCGAGGCCGAGCTGCGCCGCATCGTCGGTGACGGTCTGCACCAGAGCCCCACCACCGAGGTGCTGCTCGAAGAGTCGATCCTCGGCTGGAAAGAATACGAACTCGAGCTCATGCGCGACACGGCCGACAACACGGTGGTGGTGTGCTCGATCGAGAACGTCGACCCCGTCGGTGTGCACACGGGCGACTCGATCACCGTGGCGCCGGCGCTCACGCTGACCGACCGCGAGTACCAGAACCTCCGCAACATCGGCATCGACATCATTCGCGCGGTCGGCGTCGACACCGGGGGCTGCAACATCCAATTCGCGATCGACCCCGCCAATGGGCGAGTGATCGTCATCGAGATGAACCCGCGGGTGTCGAGGTCTAGCGCTCTCGCGTCGAAGGCCACGGGCTTTCCGATCGCCAAGATCGCCGCGAAACTCGCCATCGGCTACCGGCTCGACGAGATTCCGAACGACATCACTCGCGTGACCCCCGCTTCGTTCGAGCCGACGCTCGACTACGTGGTCGTGAAGGTGCCGCGGTTCGCGTTCGAGAAGTTCCCGGCCGCCGACCCGACCCTCACCACCACCATGAAGTCGGTCGGCGAGGCGATGGCCATCGGGCGCAACTACAGCACCGCCCTGCAGAAGGCGTTGCGCTCGCTCGAGAAGCGCGGGTCGTCCTTTCACTGGGACGGCCCGGTCGGAGACAAAGAGGCGCTGCTCGCCGTAGCCGCCGTGCCGACAGAAGGCCGTATCGTCACCGTGCAGCAGGCGCTGCGAGCCGGCGCCACCATCGACGAGGTGTTCGAGTCGACCAAGATCGACCCCTGGTTCATCGACCAGATCGTGCTCATCAACGAGGTAGCGGATGCTGTCGCCACCGCCCCGCTCACCGACGAAGCAACTCTGCGCCTGGCCAAAGACCACGGGTTCTCCGATGTGCAGATCGCCGCTCTGCGTGGCGTGAGTGAAGACGAGATCCGCAGCATCCGGCACGGCCTCGGTGTGCGCCCTGTCTACAAGACGGTCGACACCTGCGCGGGCGAATTCCCCGCCCTCACGCCGTACCACTACTCGTCGTACGACTCCGAGACCGAAGTCATGCCGTCTGAGCGGCGCAAGGTCGTCATTCTGGGCTCCGGCCCGAACCGCATCGGGCAGGGAGTCGAGTTCGACTATTCGTGTGTGCACGCCTCGTTCGCCCTCTCTGATGCGGGGTACGAGACAATCATGATCAACTGCAACCCTGAGACGGTCTCGACCGACTACGACACGAGCGATCGACTGTACTTCGAGCCGCTCACGCTCGAAGACGTGCTCGAGGTGATCCACGCCGAGAGCCAGAGCGGCGAGCTCGTCGGGGTCGTCGTGCAGCTCGGCGGCCAGACCGCGCTGGGGCTCGCAAAGAGTCTGAAGGCGAACGGCGTTCCCATCCTCGGCACCACGCCCGAGGCGATCGACCTGGCCGAAGAGCGCGGCCTGTTCGCGGGCATCCTGGATGCCGCGGGCCTGCTCGCCCCCAAGAACGGCACGGCTCACGACTACTCGACCGCGGTGACCGTGGCCGAAGAGATCGGCTACCCCGTGCTCGTGCGCCCGTCGTACGTGCTCGGCGGTCGCGGCATGGAGATCGTCTACGACAGCCCCTCGCTCGAGGATTACTTCGTGCGCGTCGCCGGTCAGGGCATCGTCGGGCCGACGCATCCGCTGCTGGTCGACCGGTTTCTCGACGACGCCATCGAGATCGATGTGGACGCGCTGTACGACGGCGAAGAGCTGTACATCGGCGGCATCATGGAGCACATCGAAGAGGCGGGCATCCACTCAGGTGACTCGTCGTGCACGCTCCCTCCTGTGACGCTGGGTCAGGATGTCATCGCTCGCGTGAAGAAGGCGACGCTCGGTATCGCAGAGGGCGTCGGTGTGCGCGGGCTGCTCAACGTGCAGTTCGCCGTGGGCGCGGGAATCTTGTACGTGCTCGAGGCGAACCCCCGGGCATCCCGAACCGTGCCGTTCGTGTCGAAGGCGCTCGGCATCCCGTTGGCCAAGGCCGCCTCGCGCATCATGGTCGGCGATTCGATCGCGTCGCTCGTGGCCGAGGGAATGCTGCCGAAGATCGACGGGTCGATCGTGCCGTTCGATGCTCCGGTGTCGGTGAAAGAGGCCGTGCTGCCGTTCAAGCGTTTCCGCACCAAGGAAGGGCTCGTCGTCGACTCGGTTCTCGGGCCGGAGATGCGTTCGACCGGTGAGGTCATGGGAATCGACCGCGACTTCCCGCGGGCGTTCGCGAAGAGCCAGGAGGCCGCGTACGGCGGGCTGCCCACCTCGGGGTCGGTGTTCGTATCGGTATCGGATCGCGACAAGCGCGCCATTGTGCTGCCGGTGCTGCGGCTCTCGCAGCTCGGTTTCGAGATTCTCGCGACCATCGGTACGGCAGAGGTGCTGAACCGCAACGGAATTCGCACACGAATCGTTCGCAAGTACAGCCAGGGCGTCGAGCCGTCGACGGCAGAGCCGACGATCGTCGACCTGATCAATCGCAACGAGGTCGACATCGTCATCAATACGCCTTCGGGTCGTTCGGCGCGCGCCGACGGCTACGAGATTCGTGCGGCAGCGGTGGCGGCCGACAAGCCGTTGTTCACCACGATCGCGCAATTGGGTGCCGCTGTGGCGTCATTCGATGGCATTCGTGATGGATTCACCGTAACGAGCCTGCAGGAGTACGCCTGGGAGCGTGCAGAGGCTCTGGAGAAGGCCGAGATGCTGGCGGCTTCGGAGCTGCTGGCGGCGGGCGCCGCGGTCGAGGCGGTCAAGGCGGTATGACGAGCACCGAAGACGGCGAAGGCGTCGCTGCCGGCCGCCCACCAGCCGCCGCTCGCGCGAGAGTCGATGAGGGCAGCGAGAGTGGGCTTGTGACCGGGTTCGGGGTGCGGTTGGCCGAGGCGTTTGCTGCGCGTGGGCAGCTCTGCGTGGGGATCGACCCGCACGATTACCTGCTCGACGCGTGGGGGCTGGCGCGTTCGGCCGCCGGTGTGCGTGAGTTCGGACTTCGGGTAGTGGATGCCGCGGCAGCACACGTGGGCATCGTCAAGCCTCAGGTCGCTTTCTATGAGCTGTACGGCGCGGCGGGCTTCGCGGCGCTCGAAGACGTTCTGGCGGCCGCCCGAGCAGCGGGGCTGCTGGTGATCGGAGACGCCAAGCGCGGAGACATCGGCACCAGCGTCGAGGCGTACGGGCGAGCGTGGCTCAGCCCGGGGTCGCCCCTTGAAGTCGATGCCATGACGCTCACGGCCTATACCGGCGTCGGCTCATTGGCCGCGGTTCTCGAGCTGGCCGAAACGAACGGAAAGGGAGCGTTCGTGCTGAGTGCGACGTCGAACCCCGAGTCGTTCGTGTTGCAGACGGCGCGTGCGCGGGCCGCCGGCGCCGAGTTCTCCACAGCCGGGCTGGTTGCCTCGGAAGTTTCCACATTCAACCGTGCTCATCATGTCGCAGGCGCCTGGCTCGGTAACATCGGTCTCGTGCTCGGTGCTACCAAAAACCTTTCAGACTACGGAATCGACCGTGACGTGCTCGCGACCGCTCCGGCCACGCCCGTGCTTGCACCAGGTTTCGGTTTTCAGGGCGCTCGGTTCGATCAGGTGCGGTCGGTCTTCGGCGCGCTGACGCCCGGCACGGTGATTTCGGTGTCGCGGTCGGTCTTGCAATCCGGGCCCGCAGGCGTTGAGCAGAGCATCCGGCAGCAAGCCGACGAGCTGGCAGAGGCGCTTTCGGCTGGTGGGCCTTCTCCGATCGACGGCGCCGGTCGTG
>JAODBB010000198.1 GCA_025463745.1 Subtercola sp. | reverse complement strand
TACGGGTTGGGTAGAAAAAAGGATGGTGTGGCACTCGTTACAGCAGAACTCCCCTGTGGCAGAGCCTGGCGGTGGCACAATCGACAATTCTGCCATGGCAAGTGCCTTTTATGCAAAGGCATGCGCGCGTCGGGTGTTGCCACGTAGCGCTCTTCAGCGCGACGAACGGATGCCCGAGACCCTACTCGTGGTGGCTGCGGGCCGTATCGATCACGATGTATTCGTGCTCTTCGACCAGCGGCGGCCTCGGCGCGGCGCCCACTCCCGGCCCCGCAGGCGCCGAGCCACCCATCTGCGCGGCGTATTGGAACGAGTCGTACACACCCTGTACCCTCCGCCGAGTCTCACGGGCGAGTTCGACGATCGACGTCCAGAACGCGGCCAGGCCGAGAACCACGACGGCCACCGAGAGGATGGTCGTGTACGGCGTCACGAAGCCCACCGCGATGATGGCGGCGTGCCAGCCAGTAAGCAGTGCGGCATCCGGCCACGAAACCGCGCGCTCGGTTCGCACCTGCTTGCGCGTGAAGTTGAGCAGCCCGACGCCGGCCAGCGCGAGCGCCAGAACGCCGCACGAGAGCAGCACCAGCAAGAACTGCCAGGCTGACCCGCCGAAGACCGACCAGCCGATCAGAATCCACAGCGGCAGCACGACGACAGCGGCGGGCTGCCAGTAGTAGAAGGCTCGACGAACGAACATATCTCAAGGTTACGGCGGGTAACGTGGGTTGCGCCTTGCGGCCACACAAAACACAGTCAAATCAAAGGGAAACACACGTGATCGAACTCAGAACGCCAGCCGAAATCGAAAAGATGCGGGTCGCGGGCATTTTCGTAGGCGAGGTTCTGACCGAGCTGGCATCGCAGGCTGCCGTCGGCGTCAATCTGCTGAAGCTCGATGCGATCGCGCACGACATGATCCGCACCCGCGGTGCCGAGTCGTGCTACATCGACTACCACCCCTCCTTCGGCGCCAGCCCGTTCGGCAAGGTTCTGTGCACGTCGGTCAACGACGCCGTGCTGCACGGCCTGCCGCACGACTATCGGCTGCAGGGCGGAGACATGCTCACGCTCGACTTCGCCGCATCCGTCGACGGCTGGGTCTCTGACAGCGCCCTGACCGTGATCGTCGGCACACCGAGGCCTCAGGATGCCCGGCTCATCGATACCACGACGCGTGCACTCAGCGCGGGAATCGCTGCCGCGCAGCCCGGCGGCAGACTCGGCGACATCTCCGCCGCCATCGGCGCTGTCGCGCTGGCCGACGGCTACACCGTCAACACCGAATTCGGCGGACACGGTGTCGGCCGCACCATGCACGGCGACCCCCATGTGCCCAACAACGGTCGCGCCGGACGCGGCCTGCACCTCGACCCCGGCCTCGTCATCGCGATCGAGCCGTGGTTTCTCGAAACGACGAACAAGATCGTGACCGACCGCGACGGCTGGACCTTGCGCAGCGCCGACGGCTCGCGGGGCGCGCACATGGAGCACACGGTGGCCATCACGGCCGACGGGCCGCTGGTGCTGAGCGCGCGCGGCTGACGCGTACCGGCTGGCGGTCGCGTTCGTGCCGGGAAACGCGGGCTGGCGCTGACACGCGGCGTCTGCGCTGAGCGGGCGTCGCGCTGACGCTGTGTGCCGAGCGCCTGAAGTGGTGAAGAGCCGGCACGGATGATGCGCCTCCGAGCATTCCGCGCGCCTACATGTACAGCGCTTCCTGTCCCAGTCAATCACCGTCAGCCCTGACTCGGCCTCACACCACCCCTGGCCCGCGCGATTCCACCTCCAATCATGAGGCGACGGCCCGGCCTCACACCGCCCTCGCCTCGCGGTCAACCGTCCCTTCACGCGCACTGTGTCTCGCGGGCCGCCCTCCAGCCGGGGATTGTCGCCATCCCAGCCGTCCGCTCGTCGGCAAGCCCGCAGGGCGCGGCAGCCCCGGCCGCGAGTTCACCCGTCAATAGCCACTCGGCCGCGGTGGCCCGGCCGGGCATCCGCGAGCCTGCTACTCGGGCGGCAGCAGGTCGGGGCGAACGCGGCGCGTGCGTTCGAGCTGGGAATCCCGTCGCCAGGTCGCGATCGCGCCGTGATTGCCGTTCATCAGCACCGGCGGTACCTCGCGCCCGCGCCATTCGGCGGGCTTCGTGTAGCTCGGGTACTCGAGCAGCCCGTCTTCGTGCGACTCCTCGACGAGGCTCTCGGGGTTGCCGATCACGCCCGGAATCAGCCGCCCGATCGCCTCGATCATCGCCATCACGGCGACCTCTCCCCCGTTCAGCACGTAATCGCCCAAGCTCACGAGCCTCACGGATGCCCGGCTCGCGGCATACTCGAACACCCGCTGATCGATGCCTTCGTACCTCCCGCACCCGAACACGAGATGCTCGGCCGTGCTCAGCTCACGTGCCATGGCCTGCGTGAACACCTCCCCCGCCGGCGACGGGAAGATGACGATGGGGCCTGCGCTGGCGTCGGGCCGGGCATCCGCACCGCCCGTCGCCGCAGCGATACTCGCGAGCGTGTCGGAGTCGGCATCGGCATCGGCATCTGCATCGGTGAGCGTGTCGGCGTCATCCGCCCGTATCCCGGGGAGGATCGCGTCGAGCGCCTCACCCCACGGCTCGGGCTTCATCACCATGCCCGCGCCGCCGCCATACGGCTTGTCGTCGACCGTGCGGTGTCTGTCGTGCGTGAAGGCGCGCAGATCATGCACCTCCACCTCGAGAATGCCGTCTTCGCGTGCCCGCCCCAGCAACGACACATCGAGCACGGCGAAGTACTCGGGAAAGATCGTGACGATGTCGATGCGCATCCAAAAAGCTTAGTTGTGCGCACCCGCCATCGTTTCGTCGGCGGAATCGATAGAGCACGACCGCCCGTGCGACGCCCTCACGAATCTGCCGCTGAAATCACGATCCGAAACCACGACGGAGGTGCCGCCCCGACCAGAGATGCTCTCGCCGCGAGACAATCGAGCGGATGACCGCCACAGCCTCCTCGAGTTTGTACATGACTTGGTTGTAGCTCAGCCTCAGCACGAGGTAGCCGAGGGCATGCAGGTCGAGATCGCGGCGCCGGTCTTCCTCGAAGGCGGTGCTGCCCGTGTGCCACTTCTTGCTGTCGACTTCGATGACGAATCGTTCGCCAACCAGAAAGTCGACCGTTCCCACGCCCGCGACGAACGCCTGGCTACGAAAGCGAATGTTCAGTTGCTTCAGTCTCAGCCGCACAAACGTTTCAGTACCCGACTGCGCCGACGCGTCGACGGAAGCCAGGTAGATGCCATATTTCTTCGGCAAGCGTTCCATCAGCTGCGCCACCTGGTGCTTCGTGACGTGTTTGCCGTTGAGCGCCGAGTCGAGCACCGCAATCGCCTCACGTTTAGGTCGGCAGGTGAAGAGGTGCGACATCGCGTCGAGAATTGGCTCGATCGCCGGTCGTGAGGGTTCTGCAGGATGGTGTTCGCCGCGGTGCAGGGCTATCCCGAACATCCGCGAGTCAACAATGGGGGCCGCGCGATCGATAGGTGATGCGACGTAACTCGCATGGCGATCGACGCAAACGTGCAGCCGGCCGTCGCTCAGACACCAGACGTCTGCTCTGCGAAGCGCCGAGACACAGGAGAGCCTGCCACCGACCCGCACCGCAGCGACGAGGTCGTCTGGAGCGTCGTGCAGCGCAAACCACCCGTTGCGAACGCGGTAAATCGCCCCTTCTGCCGCTGCCGAGAGCACCTGCGTGCGAGCAATGCCACATCGAGACAGCGCGGCGTAGTCAGCGACGCCGCCCAGGTGCGTCAGCCCGTCGAAGAGGTTCACAGTGACCATCGTCGGGTTCGAGGCGATACCCATGACGCAGACCAACGTGATCTGTGGACAAATGCGGGCTGTGGAAATGCAAAAACGTCGGCGATTTCGATAGGGCGAGCCGCCCGTGACGGTGCCCCATCGAATTCGCCGACGTTTTGGTGGGCCGACCTATTCCGCGAGCGTTTCGGGAGCGGGAAGGTCGGCGGCGGAGCCGGCGGCGTCGGGCGCGGCGGAGCCGGCGGAGCCGGCGGGGGCGTCAGCGGCGTCGGCCGCCGGCAGCTCCTCGAAGAGGCCGGGGGGCGGAGTCACCGTGATGGTGCCGCCCGCGACATCCACCGCCGGCACGATCGCCTTGACGAAGGGCACCAGCACCTCGCCCGAGACAGTTGCCACGTGCAGCAGGTCTTGAGCGGGCAGGTGATCGATCTGCGTCATAGTTCCGATGCGAACACCATCGCGAATGACGGCGAGACCGACAAGTTGGTGGTCGAACCAGGCGTCTTCTTCGTCTGTCGTCTCGGAGAGGTCGTGGTCGATCCACAGAATGGCCTTGGCCAGCGACTCGGCCGCCGTACGGTCTGGCACACCGACGAAGAAGCCGACCGGATGCCCGTTGTACCAGCGCAATTCAGCCAGTTCGAGGGTCTTGCCGTGCCAGGGCGACGTGGTGGGCACTTGCAGCGTGAACACCGCGCCCGGAACGAAACGTCGTTCCGGGTCGTCGGTGAACAGCTCGAGTTTGATCGCGCCCTTCAGCCCGTGGGCTTTGGTCAGGCGACCGACTCTCAGTTGCGTTTCGTTCTTAGAAATCGGTATCAACCACGTCGACACGCACGCGCTTGCCGTCGGCGAGCGCTGCAACGAGGGTACGCAGGGCTTTCGCCGTGCGGCCCGAACGGCCGATGACGCGACCGAGATCGTCGGGGTTCACACGAACCTCGAGCACCTCGCCACGCGGTGAGTTCTTTGCGACAACGTGCACGTCTTCAGGGTGATCGACGATCCCCTTGACGAGGTGCTCGAGTGCTGGTGCGAGCAAGACTTACGCCTCGTCGGTTGCAGCAGCGTCGGCGTCGACCGGCGTCTCTTCGGCGGCAGGCGCGGTGGCGACGACGGGCGCCGCAG
The DNA here is from genome assembly GCA_025463745.1 of Subtercola sp. Taxonomy (GTDB): domain Bacteria; phylum Actinomycetota; class Actinomycetes; order Actinomycetales; family Microbacteriaceae; genus Subtercola. The sequence continues at coordinate 2,078 of JAODBB010000198.1, read as the reverse complement.
CCTTCGGGCGCAGAACGGGCTTCTTCTTCTCGTCTGCAACGAAAGCGGCCTTGGGCTCTTTCACACGAACGGTCGAAACAGCATTGGGGTCACCCTTGAACTTGCCCCAGTCGCCGGTCAGCTTGAGGATCGCCTCAACCTGCTCGGTGGGCTGAGCGCCGACCGACAGCCAGTACTGCGCGCGGTCGCTCTTGACCTCGATGAACGAGGGCTCTTCGGTCGGGTGGTACTTGCCGATTTCTTCGATGACGCGGCCGTCACGCTTGGTGCGTGAGTCGGCGACGACAATTCGGTAGTAAGGAGCGCGGATCTTGCCCAAGCGCTTCAAACGGATCTTTACAGCCACAATTCTCCTGAGTATTTTTATGGGGCGAACTGCCGGCCGTGAGCGTGGGGATGCACACTCGGCCAAGAATAAGTTCTAAGGTTCTGCGCACCGCCTGATTAGAGGGTCGGGCAGGGCAGACTCGACTGATCATTCTGTCAGATTTTTCGGCCAACCCGTAATTAAGATCGCTTTTCACAGAATCGATGTCAAGGTAAGCCTATGCAGATCTCCTTCGCAGGCTCGGAACGGTCGACTCTCGGAATCGAGTGGGAGATCGCCCTCGTCGACCAGCAGACGGGTGACCTCGTGTCAGTCGCCGCCGAGGTGCTCGAGGCCTTGCGCCAAGAAGACGGCTCCGAGCATCCGCAGATCACCGGCGAGTTGTTGCTCAACACCGTCGAATTGGTCACGAGAGTGCACAAAACGGTACCGGATGCTGTCGCCGACCTCTTGGCCCAACTCGACGAAGTGCGCGCCATCACCGACCCCCTCGACGTGGAGCTGATGTGCGCGGGCACTCACCCCTTCGCCCAGTGGTTCGACCAGCAAGTCACCGACAAGGAGCGCTACCACAAACTCGTCGACCGCACGCAGTGGTGGGGGCGCAACATGCTCATCTGGGGCATTCACGTGCACGTGGGTGTCGAGTCGCGCGACAAGGTGCTTCCGTTGCTCAACGGGCTGCTCACCTACTACCCGCACCTGCAGGCGCTCAGCGCGTCGAGTCCGTATTGGGGCGGGGTCTACACGGGGTACGCCTCGAACCGGGCTCTCATGTTCCAGCAGTTGCCGACCGCCGGATTGCCGTACCAGTTCACCGATTGGGCACAGTACGAGAAGTACGTCGCCGACCTGACCACCACGGGAATCATCGACGACTTCAGTGAAGTGCGGTGGGACATCCGGCCCTCGCCGAAGTGGGGCACCGTCGAGATGCGCGCCTGCGACGGGTTGTCGAGCCCCCAAGAGATCGGGGCGGTGGCGGCGCTCATCCAGTGCCTCGTCGAACACATGTCGGCCGAGTTGGACGCCGGCCGAGAACTCGTGACGCTACAACCGTGGTTCGCGCGTGAGAACAAGTGGCGCGCGGCGCGCTACGGGCTCGACGCCGAGATCATCCTCAATGCGGCCGGAGACGAACGCCTGGTCACCGACGAGATTCGCGAGCTGCTGGTGCTGCTTGCCCCCACCGCTGAGGCTCTCGGATGCTCGGCAGAGCTAGCCCAAACCAACCTGATTCTCGAGCATGGCGCGAGCTACCAACGTCAACTGCGCGTCGCGGCCGAGAACGGCGGCAGTCTGCACGCGGTGGTGTCGTCGCTCACGCACGAGCTGCGGAACGGCCTCGGCGGCTGACGCCCGTTCCGCCGACCCGCGGTGCCGCTCGATCGACGAGTTTGGGCGGGTGAGGCAGCTGCGCACGCGCCCAAACTCGTTGCTCGCTCGTTGCGCGGCCTGTTGACCTCCGCGGCTTACTGAGGATGAGCGGCATGCCGAGGCGCATATAGGTGCCGCAACGAGCTCATCCTCAGCTGACGAGGGCGAGCGCCGGGTCAGCGCGCGTTGACCTCGTCGCGCCAGGCGAGCAGGTCTCGCACGGGTGACGGGTCGAGACCGGGGCCCGTGATTCCGAGCGTGAAGAGGGTCGCGCCCAGTGCATGCTGCGCCTCCATGCCCTCGAGCGGGCTGGGTTCGCCGGCCTTGTGGGGCCGGGTGCCCGTCGAGATCTCGATGTCGTCGTAGTCGCGGC
>JAODBB010000197.1 GCA_025463745.1 Subtercola sp. | reverse complement strand
GCGAACTCGACGTCTTGGTCGATCGACTCCTCGAGGCTGACACTCCTGGTTCAGGCTCGCTGGATGCCCTTGCCACCCTCATCTCGAGTGCGCAGCGCGTCTTCGTGCTCGGCGCAGGGCGTTCGGGCCTCGCTCTGCGCATGACGGCGATGCGGTTGATGCATCTCGGCCTGACCGTGCATGTCGTCGGCGAAGTCACCACGCCCGCCATTGCCGCTGGAGATGTCTTGCTCACGGCAAGCGGATCGGGCACCACCGGCGGCATCGTGCGCGCAGCAGAAACCGCCGTGAAGGCGGGAGCAGCGATCGGGGCTATCACGACGGCGCCCGACTCGCCGCTGGCCGCCCTTTCAACGGTGGTCGTGGTCGTTCCCGCCGCCGACAAGCTCGATCGTTCCGGCGCCGCATCGGCCCAGTACGCCGGCAGCCTCTTCGAGCAACTCGTCGTTCTCCTCGGCGACGCTCTCTTCGATCATCTCTGGCAGCGCTCTGGGCTGAGCGCCGACGAGCTCTGGCCGAGGCACGCGAACATCGAGTGACCTTCTCTCTACCCACCCAAACAAAAAATAAAGGAACATCATGAAATTGCAGTTCGCCATGGACACCCTCACCACAGAGGCAGCACTCGAACTCGCTGCGGCCGCAGCGCCGCACGTCGACATTCTCGAGCTCGGCACTCCGCTGATCAAGAGCGCCGGCCTCTCTGCCATCACCGCCATCAAGGCCGCCCACCCCGACAAGATCGTCTTCGCCGACCTCAAGACCATGGATGCCGGCGAGCTCGAGGCCGACATCGCGTTCGCAGCCGGTGCCGACCTGGTGACCGTGCTGGGCGTCGCTGGCGACAGCACCATCGCGGGTGCTGTGAAGGCCGCTCAGAAGCACGGCAAGGGCATCGTCGTCGACCTGATCGGTGTCGCGGACAAGCCCAAGCGTGCCAAAGAGGTCGTTGCGCTCGGCGCACAGTTCGTCGAGATGCACGCGGGCCTCGACGAGCAGGCCGAAGAAGGATTCACGTTCTCGACTCTGCTGCGCGACGGCGAGATCTCGGGTGTGGCATTCTCGGTCGCAGGCGGCATCAACGCCTCCACGATCGCCTCGGTGCAGCAGTCGGGTGCCGAGGTCGCCGTCGCCGGTGGTGCGATCTACGGGGCGCCCGACGTCGGAGCGGCTGCGGCAGAGCTCCGCGCCGCAATCGTCTAGCCAGAAACATCGAGGGGCCTTCGCCTCTGAGTGGGGGGGTTTTTCACCCACGCTCAGAGGCCGAAGGCCCCTTTTTCGTTGCTCGGTTTTCCGACCGGATCAGGACAACGCGCGCAGCCGAGGGGCGAGGTCGCGCTCGAACAGGTCGAGGAAGCGGCGCTGGTCGCTCCCGGGCGCGTGGAACACCAGGTGGTTGAAGCCGGCGTCGGTGTACTGCTTGATGTCTTCGACGACGGCGTCGGGGTCTGAGCCGACGACCCATCTCGTTGCGACCTGTTCGATGGGAAGCGCATCCGCCGCCTTCTCCATCTCGATCGGGTCGGTGATGTCGTGCTTCTGCTCCTTCGAGAGCGCGAGCGGTGCCCAGAAGCGCGTGTTCTCGAGCGCGGCGGCGGGGTCGGTGTCGTACGAGAGCTTGAGCTCGAGCATCCGGTCGATGGAGTCGAACGACCGCCCCACCTTCTCGGCGCCCTCCTTGACGGCCGGGATGAGCTGCTCGGTGTAGAGCGCCATGCCCTTGCCCGACGTGCAGATGAAGCCGTCGCCGGCGCGGCCGGCGTATCGCGCGACCACGGGGCCGCCTGCTGCGATATAGACCGGAATCGGCGTCTCGGGCCGGTCGTAGATCATCGCGTCGTGGGTCGAGTAGTACTCGCCCTCGAAAGAGACGCGATCCTCTGTCCACAACTGGCGCATCAGCGTGACGGCTTCACGCAGTCGCGCGAAGCGCTCCTTGAACTCGGGCCAGGTCTGCTCGCCGGCACCGCGGAAGCCGGTGGCGATCTCGTTCAGCGCCTCACCGGTGCCCACACCGAGAAAGATCCGATCGGGGTACAGCACGCCCATCGACGCGAACGCCTGAGCGAGCACAGCCGGGTTGTAGCGGAACGTGGGCGTCATCACGCTCGTGCCGATGCGGATGGTCGACGTGCGTTCACCGACGGCAGCCATCCACGTCAGTGCGAACGGTGCGTGACCGCCCTCGTGCCGCCAGGGCTGGAAATGGTCACTGACCGCGACGCTCTCCATGCCGTGGGCCTCTGCCGCCACCGCGATCTCGACGAGCTCGCGGGGGTCGAACTGCTCTGCGCTGGCCTTGTATCCGAGTTTCACCGGCATATGTCTCCCTGCTTCGTGTGCGAGCGTTTGGCCTGCGAAGACCAATAATACGACCTGGGCGGGGTGCCCGAAGATCTCGCGGCGCGGCCTCGTGCGGCTGTCCCGGAACACGGAATCACAACCGCTCACGTCCCCTCTGTAGTAGGCGACAGTGGTTTCGTCTCAGTTCGCCGGCCCGGCGAGTGTGAGCAGGTGGTGCCGCTCCACGTCGGCGAGTGAGAGCACCCGGTACCCCTCCTGATCGAAGAACACCGTGATGCGGTCGGGTTCGACCCGCATCACAACTCCGGCACCCCAATTCTTGTGGGCGACGTGCGCGTCGAGAACGAAGGCTGCGGCTGCGCTCAGCGCGGCGACCTCGTACGCGCTGCCCGAGTCGCACGTGTCGCAGTTTCCGCACGGCAGGGGCAGGTTCTCGCCGAAATACCCGAGCAGCACCTGCCGTCGGCACGAACGCGTTTCGGCGAACTCCTGCATCATTGCCGCGCGCGAGTGTTCGATGCGCTGCCGGGTCCCGGCATGCGCGGTCGCCTTCCTCGCGGCCATGGTGGCGCTCACGGGTGCCGCGGTGAGACGGTCGGCGTCGATGGTGATCACGCCCGCCTCATCGAGCAGGCCGAGCATCCGGCCGATTGCGCGCTCATGGGTGTCGAGTGTGTGCGCCAGATCTGCACGCGAGATTCCCGGAGCCGCCTTGATGGCGCCGAAGACCCGCTTCACCTGCGCCTCGTCGGGCGCCCCCGACTCGAAGAAGCGGCTGAGCGCGAAGTCTTCCGGCCGGTAGTGCAGTGTTGCTGCGGCGGGCAGGCCGTCGCGCCCGGCGCGGCCGATCTCCTGGTAGTAGCTGTCGAGTGAGTCGGTCACGGCGGCGTGCACCACGAATCGCACGTTCGGCTTGTCGATTCCCATGCCGAATGCGCTGGTCGCCACGACCACGTCGAGGGTGTCGCCGATGAAACCCTCATACACGTCTTCTCGGTCTTTCCCGGGCATCCCGCCGTTGTAGCCGGCCGAGTGGATGCCCGCTCGAGCCAGCGCGCCCGAATACCGTTCGGTGTCTGCCCGTGTCGCCACGTAGACGAGCCCCGGCCGCTCGAGTTTTTCGACCTGTTCGACCACCGCGCGGCGCTTTTCGGCATCGGATTCGTGCCGCACCACACGCACATGCAGGTTCGGCCGGTCGAAGCCGCGTGCGATGAGTCGCTGATTCACCAGCCCGAGTCTCTCGACGATCTCGTCGCGCACCGGGGCGGCCCCGGTCGCGGTCATGGCGAGAACCGGTGGATGACCGAGCGCCTCGATGGCGTCACCCAGAATCAGGTAGTCGGGCCTGAAATCGTGGCCCCATGACGACACGCAGTGCGCCTCGTCGACCACGAACAACGAAATCGGCAGCGCCCGCAGCCGCTCACGCACGGCCTCGTTCGCAAGCTGTTCGGGCGCGAGAAAACGAAACCGGCCCGCCCGGCCTCGATGCGCTGCCACGCGGCGCGTTCGGCCGCTGCGCCATGGCTCGAGTTGAGGGCGACGGCTGGGAGGGCATCCCGAACCTCACTGAGAGCCCGAACCTGGTCTTCTTGCAACGCGATCAGCGGCGAGATCACGATCGTGACGCCGCCGAGCACTGTGCCCGTGACCTCGTAGATCAGCGACTTGCCGTAACCGGTGGGCATAATGGCGAGCACGTCGTGCCCCTCGACGAGGGTGCGCATCGCCTCGCCCTGCCCCACCCGAAACGCGGCCCGCCCGAACACCTCGCGGCCGACCCGCTCGATCTCGTCGCCTCCTGCACCGTCCTCGCCGCCGCTCTTCTCGGCGCCCACCGCACTGCCGCTCTCGTCATCGCCCGTCGCCGTGCCCACCCTTCGAGGCTACGCCCCCCCCGGGCATCCGGAGGCACCTCGCCGACGTCATCGGTTCGTGAGGTCGATACGGCCGAATTGAGGCCGGCGTATCTGACTCAGTTCGGCCGTACCGGCCTCACGAAGGGAGCGGAGTACCTGGGGTGGCGGAAACAGGGGTGGCCGGAGTCGCGGCAGCCGGATGCACGACGGCGACGCTGCCGCGCACGCGGAGGGCTGCCGGCTCGATCCACGCCTCGGCCGCCGTGACACGACCGAGGTACTCGCCGTCGACCTCGAAGTCTTGCGCAGCGCCCGCAGCGAGCGAGACGGCCCGCGCCCGGCCGTGGGTGACCGAGGTCGTCGTGACGGGCACCGTTCCGTCGGCAGCAGACCGAGCATCCGCCCGCCGCGGCAGGTATGCGGTGTTGGTCCGCACGAACCACTGCATGGCGGCAGCCCACTCGAGGGCCCCGAGCGGCCGCAGAACGACCACATCGAGCAGCCCGTCGTCGATGCGAGCGCCGGGGATCATACGGATGCCCGCCGGCAGCACCCCGGCATTGCCGAGCACGATCGTGTGTGCCGGCTGGGCCGGCTCGGCGACCCCATCGAGCGAGTATGACAAGTCGAAGCGCACGTTGCTCCGGAACGACTCCAGAATGGCGGCGATGTAGCCCGTCCAGCCGAGCGTGTTCTTGCCCCGCGCCGAGGTGTTCACCACCATCTGAGCGTCGACGCCCATGCCCGTCATCACAAGGAACGCGCGCTGAATCGTCTCGCCTGACTCGAGCCGGGCATCCACTCGCCCGACATCGACCGCGCGAACGGTGTCGCTGAGGGCGGCCCGTAGTGCCTTGAGGGGGCTTCCGAGCGGCAGGCCGAGTGCCCGCGCGAAGAGATTCGTCGTGCCCGTCGGCAGGATGCCCAGCGGCACATCCTGGTGCCGAAGGGCCTGTGCCACCGCGCTCACGGTTCCGTCGCCGCCGGCCGCGATCACGACATCGGGCTGAGCCTCCAGCAGCCTCAGCGTCGCCCCTTCGCCGGCGTCGTCGAGCGTGGTCGCCGCCCACAGGCTCGGCCCCCACGATTTCTCGGCTTCGACCCGCTCGACCAGCGCGCGCAGGCGCAGAACATTCACCTTAGTCGGGTTGTAGACGACCGCCGCGCGCGGCCGCGGCACTGTGGGCCGAGCGGGCAGCGCGGGCTGAGTGTGCGGCGCGGGCAGGGTGCGCGGCGCGGGCCGGGCCGACAGCGCGGGCCGGGCGGGCGGCGTGTGCGGGCCAGACATGATCAGGCCGGTTCGCGTGCGGCTCTAGGCCGCGATACCGTTCGCGTCGAGCGAGTCGGAGACGATGGTCAGCCCGCCGAGACCAGGCATCTTGGCGATGTGGGCGTCGATGGCGTTGATGGCCTTGCGCCCTTCGGGGCCGCCGAAGATGTGGCCCATGACGTGTTTCACTTCGGCCTTGTCCATGATCGTCGAACCCACAGGCCCCCAGAATTTGCCGAGGGCGAACCGGGCGAACTTCTGAGCGACCACGCTACGTGCCAGTCGCTCCCTGGCCTGAGTGGCGTAGAACGCAACGTGCCGGGCCTCTTGCATCGCAATACGTTTGAGCAGTTCGGCGAGCACCGGGTTGCCTTCGATCTCGGCGAGGCGCTTGTAGGCGGCGACGGCCGACCACTCGTTGGCCGCGCCCCAGATCATGTGCACGGCGATGAAGTCCTTACCCACCAGGTTCGAGAGCACCGACTGCTTCACCGGGTCGATGCGGTCTTTCCAGCCGAGCTTCAAGCGCTTCGATTTGAGCTCGTCGAACTCGAGGGTGATGTCGTGCATCCGCAGCACATCGGCCAGTGCCTCGCCGTGCCAGAACTCCTCGCGGTTCCACATGGTCATGAACCCGGTGACGTCGGCGTCACGGTGCGAGGGGGTGACGAGCATGTCGCGCATATAGCAGACGGTGTGATATTCCACATCGGCCATATATCGAACCACGCGCAGAGTATCGGGCGGCAGAGGGTTCGTGCGAAAGTCTTCGAAGTCGAGGTCTTCCCACGCAACGCTCTTGCTGGTCTTGGTGTAGCTGTCGATGTCGAAGGCCATGAGTGCTTCGAGGTGCGTCGCGTCGTGCGCGCCGGCCTCATCCTCCCGTTCTCTCGTATTTCGGTTTGCCCCGCCCGGTGTATTGACTATTCTGCTGTGCTTAGCTGAAAATCGGCGTGGTATGCAAAGTTTGCCTCATCATCGCGTCATCATTTGACCCAGACGGTGCGTCGTTGCGATTTGTCGGGGGCGGTGGCCTTCCAGATTCGGCGCCAGCGGGCGGAACTCTCCCCGCCGCCCTGCGTCTGGCCGGCAGCCTTGTCGAGCACCCCTTCCGCTTCGGCCCGCAACGCTCCGTACCAGCCGGTGGTCGCCTCCGCCAGCCCGAGCGAAATCGCCTTCACGATCTGGTCGGTCACCGCAGAGGGTTCGGAGCCCGGCACCGCCTGGATCGGTCGCCCGAAGATCACGCTGACTTTGGGCCTGGAGGTTTCGGGCAGGTGGCGCCAGGGCGGCAACGCGCGATAAGTGCCCACCAGGGTAACCGGCACGATCTGAACGCCGGTCTGGATGCCCAGCCGCGCCGCGCCCGCATTGAATTCGGTCAGCGTGCCGTCGTCGGCGCGGCGGTTCTCGGGAAAGAGCAGCAGACTCACGCCGTGATCGAGCATGGCGGTGAGCGTTCGCGCCGAACGCAGCCCCAGCGACTTCACCGCAGACGCCCGGATGCCCGCCTGGGGTGCCGCACTCACGCTCACCAATCGCGGCACAACACCGGCGAGCACCTGAGAGAGCAGCGGGGCATCCACGTCGCTCGGATGATTCGCCACGAAAATGAACGGCCCCGGCAGCTCGCTGAGGTACTCGCGCCCGCGCACCACCGGGTTCACCAGCAGCCGCACGGCCTGACGGGAGGGCACGCTCATCAGCTCACCTCGGAAATGCTCACTGGCGCGCCGTGCACATAGGTGATCGACGGGCTGAGCCCGACGCTGTCAGACGCCATTTCGAGCGCGTCGTTGAGCGTGGTGGCGGCCTTGAACCCCATTCGTCTCGTCGACTCGAGGTTGCCGCCCACGAAGATGATCTCGCCCAGGTGCTCGATGGCCGGCGCCGCCGAGTACCAGGCGTGAAACGGGTGCAGCGCATGGTGCGCGTAGCTCGTCTGGTACAGGTGGCGAAACCACGTGTCGGCGGCGAACTTGCCTTCGAAGTCGGCCGAGAGGGCGGCCGGGTCGGTGGTGGCGCTGAGCGCTTCGGCGAAGAAGTCGACGTAGGCCGGGTGGTAGAGCGGGTGAAACCACGGGGTCAGCGGGTGGTAGAAGATCGCCGTGCCGCCGGCCCTGACGACGGGTTTCGCGGCCTGACCGTTGAAGATCTGGCCGAGTCCCAGGCTCGCGGCGGTCACCGGGTTGAGTGCGGTGCCGAATCCGTTGGGGTTCGGAATGCCGAATAGCGCGACGTCGGCCGGCGAATCGACCTCGCCCACTTGCTGCTGCGCCAAGAAACTCTCGGTAAGCGGATGCACCGAGCTGGGCTTTCCGGCGAGCACCGAGGTGACGCCGAACCCGACCCCCGAAATCTGCGACAACCCGAGTTTGGCGCGCGAGGGCAGCACCTTGGTGGCGACCTGGATTCCGGCCGACAACACCCGATCGGTGATGTTCCACTCGCGTTCACGCTTGCTGAGAAACGCTGTCGTGGGCCCGGTCGGCTCGGGCGTGAGTGTCACATCGATGGTGAAGACGGTGGCCGTGTCGCCGATGGTGTCGACCAGCGATTCGAAGGCAGAGGCACCGGCCGCGGCAGCCAGCGGCGAGGTCAGGGCGCGTGCGGTGCGGGCGCTGGCCAGCTTGGTGGCGACGGCAGGAGCGCCCTCGTTTCCCACCGCCGTGGCGAGGCGAACCGAGATGACGAGGTCGCTCGAGACGACGCGCGCGTTGATCTCGATCGGGGTGCCGTCTTCGGCTGTGCCCACCTCGATGAGGTTGCCGTCTTCCGCGTCGTGACTGTGCAGGTGTTCGGGAAAGAACGAGGCGAAGACGCGCTCGCCGAGAACCCGCTGCAGATCGTAGGGAGTCAGTCTGCGGCGCAGGCCGGTCGCAGCAATGAGCTCTACGTCGTCGACGCCCGCGGCGGCGGCCAGCTCGAGTACATGTTCGATGACGCGCTGCCGAACATCCGGAGCCGCTCGTGAGGTGCTGGGCTGAGAGAGGTCGTCGAACACGACGGTCACGCGTGAGCCGCGGCGCAGCAGGGCGGTCAGAGGCTCACTGTCGATCGGATTGGCCAGCGCCTGGCTGATCTCAGCATCAAGCTGGTGGATGCCCGGCAGCGCGTCCGGCGGATACAGCACGCTCGCGCCGCTCGGCAGCCGCTGAAGCAGCACCCTCTCGCCCTGGAATACGACGAGCGGCGGGGTCTGGGCGTCGACGCTCAGAACGAAGCCTGGTCTACTCATGAGTTGTCTCTTTCGGGCTGTCGATAGTGAGGGGGGTGGGTGTCGGCGCATGCGTGGTGCTCGCCATGTCGCCTCGAACCAGTTCGTTGATGGTGTTGAGCCGCGAGCGAGCCTGGTCGTTCCACTGGTGGATGCGCCAGTGCTTGACTGTGGCGTGCTGGAAGAGCGCGGCGTCAGGGTTCACGGCTTGCGGATTACCGACGAGTTCGAGCCAGGCGCGGTCGGCGTGACTGTCGCCGTAGGCGTACGACGTGCTGAGGTCGATTCCTTCGCGTTCGGCGTAGAGGCGCAACCAGGCTGCCCGTGCCTCGTCGACCAGGGGCGGCTTCGAGAGGTAGCCCGTCCACACGCCGTCTTTCGAGTGCATGGTACTGGCGACCACCTCGTCGAACAGCGAGGTGAACGGCTCGGTGAACACGTCGATCGCACCGGTCACGAGAACGGTGCGGTGCCCTGCCTCGCGATGCTTGCGAATCTGCCGCACGGCCTCGGGTCGGATGCGCTGCAGCAGCACATCGCCGATGGAGTCGTGAATCAGCGAACGCAACGCGGCCTCGTCGACGCCTTCATACCGCCGAAGGAATGTACGGAGGAACTCGCCGCGATCGCGGCGATCGGTAGCGATATAGCGCGGCAAAGAACTGAACAGATTGGCCAATTCGCGCGGCCACTTCGATTTGTCGACGCTCGCGAGCCGCACCCAGAGGTACTGCTCGATGATGTTCGTGGCGAGAACGGTTCCTTCGAGGTCGAACACGGCGACCACATTCGGAACCTGCGGAAGCGGCTTCTCTTTCTGCGCCTTGGGCCGGGGCCTGGAACTGAAGGTGCGCATGAGCGTGGTGATCGCCGGGAAATGCACCTGCTGCAGATAGTGATCCCAGTCGATGTCGGTGGCGTCGAAGCCGAACTTCTCGAGTTGGCCGGGCGGCAGCGTGTCGTTGAGGGCGGCGGTCTTGCTGTCGTCGTAGATGATCTCGGCCTGGGTGTAGTTCTGGTACAGATCGGAGTACGCGCGCAAGAGTTCGAGATCGGTCTGCCGCGCAGAAACCTGGCGCTGCCAATTGCGGGTCGTTTTTCCCGACGGCAGCCGGAGCAGGGCCCGCTGAGCGAGCTTGTTCGAGCGCTCGCCGAACTTCAGCGAGCGGGCGATCGCACGAGCGCCGGGGAACGCCCAGAGCGGCGCGCGGATGTGGCCCCGCTGATCATCCGGAATCGGGTTCGCCCGAAAGTAGGTGAGCACGTTTTCGTAGATGTCGCGAAAGGTCAGCGGGTTGCGGCCGCCCGAGCTGAGGTGAAAGTACTTCGGCTCGTCGCGCGGCGCCGGGTTGGCGGCCACGGCCAGCGTCGCATTGACCACGATGTCGACGGGAATGATGTCGAGAATGCTGTCGGGAAGCCCCGGGAACTCGGGCAGCAGCCCGCGCCCGTAGGCGATGATCAGCGGGTCGGCCACTTTGAAGCCGTCGATCCAACCCGGGTACGGGTGGCGCAGCGCACTCTCGATGATTGCGGGCCGCACCACCGACAGCCGATGACCGTTGCCGGCCCAGAGTTCTTCAGCGACGCGCTCGCTCATCGACTTCGTGAGGGCGTAGACGTCGGCCCAGCCCAGGCTCTGGGCACGCACGCGGCCGTAGTCGACCAGGCGGGCGGTGACCCACTCGTTGCGGCCCTCTTCGGCGGCGGCGGCCACCGCCTGCGGGCCGACCTTGCCCGAAACGGTGCGGGCCTCGGCGATGAGCTTGCGCAAGACTTCGGGGCGCCGCGAGGAGGCTTCGACCTGCGCGCGGGCGGCGATCGCGGCATCCATTTCGGCCCGCCAGTCGACGCTGTGCTTCAGCGATGCCTCGACCGTTGTGCCTTTGCGGATGCCGCCGACGTAGGCGGTCGACACATGCACGACGTGCGGATCGGAGCCGGTGCGCACGAGCGCTTCGTAGAGGCCGACGGCGCCGCCGACGTTCGTCTTGAACGCCTCATCGATGGGCGGATCGAACGACACGGTCGAGGCGCTGTGGATGAGCACGTCGAGGTCTGACGGCAGACTGGCCACATCACCCATGGTCGACTCGATCACGGTGATGCGTTCGGCCTGGGCACGCTCGACCTCGTCTTGGCCCACGCGCTCACGCCACTTGGCGAAAACCGGCTTGCGCAGCAGACTCTTCAGCCGCGCCTGGCCGGTGAGCGAACCCTTCGGGCGAATGAGCAGGGTGACCCGTGTGGTCGGGTAGTCGGCCAGAAGCTTCTCGAGAATCGCCTGCCCCACGAAGCCGGTGGCTCCGGTGAGCATGATGTGCTGGCCCTCGAGGGGCGCGAATTTCGCTGCGCGCGGGCTCACGCGGTGGCCTTCACGCCGTTCGCGCCTGCGGCGCCGTTCGCGCCTTTCAGGCCGAACTTGCGAGCGGCCTTGCTCATCACGGCGAGGCCGCGCTGCCCGGGCAGGGTGTCGACGACGAGGTCCACGGCCGCGATGTCAGAGCGCCCGGAGGCGTCACTGAACAGGTAGGTCATCATGAATCGGGTCTCCTGTGTTGGTTGCTCGGCCGTGCCGGTGGGCGCCCAGCCACGACGAAGAGACGAGCGGGTGAGCTTTCGGGCCGACTTCGATTCTTCCAGCCGCCGAAGGGTTTCGCCTTCAAAAAACTGCAAATGACGGTTGCGGAGCTTCTGAAACCCCTCGAGAACCTCGATCAGCGCTGCATTCGGATCTTTTTTCAGAATTTGACTGTACGTTGCCCGGCTGACGAGTTCATCGATGAATCCGCGCGTGACGTGAATGGCGACAAAATCTTCGCCGATGAGATTGGCCCGAATGGCCGTGAAGATAGGTGACACCCGGTCGACGAACTCGCGCACGAAACGCACCACTCTCAGACGCGCGCGGTTCTTCGCCGGTACGAATGAGCTGTGCGCCGCCAGAATGCGGTCGAACGCGTCGGCGATCCAATACTTCTCGAAGGCCCAGGTCGCCAGAAAAGCGGTGAGGCGTGCGTCTTTGTGCGAGGGCGTGACGAGCACGTCGCGCATGTGGTGCATGGTGAAGCGCTCGAGATCGCGCAGGTACGCGATGGCGCGCAGTGTCTTGGCGGCGAGTGGATGCTCGGTGAAGGCCTCGAGCGGCAGCGAATCGGCATGGCTGCCCGCCGCCGTGCGGGTATAGGCGCGAATGTCGAAGTCGCCCGAGGTGGCAGGCTCGGGCATCCGCTCGGCAGCCGCTGCGTCGACGGCTGCTGTTTCGGCGGTCTCGTGCTCAGGGGTAGGAAGGTCGGTCATCGGGGGCCTCCAAGGCCGGTGGGAGCTGTGCGAACTCGTTGTGTACCCAGATTTCTCTGTATGCACAGTAGTCGTTCGCCGCGGTGACGTATCTTGGTTGCCATGGTTACGGCTTTGGTTACAGGTGGCACGTCGGGCATCGGTGCGGCGTTCGCGCGCGCATTCGCCGAGCGGGGTGACAACCTCGTGCTGGTCGCGCGTGACCGGGCGCGTCTCGACGAGACGGCCGACTCGCTGCGCCACGCGTTCGGAGTGGAGGTCGAGACGGTTTCGGCCGACCTCTCGGAACGGTCAGACGTCGTGCGTGTGGCCGAGGTGCTCGCCCGTGAGTCGAACCCGATCGACATTCTGGTGAACAATGCCGGTTTCGGCATACACACACCGCTGCTGGCCGAAGACACGACTCCGCACGAACGGGCCCTCGACGTGATGGGCCGTGCGGTGCTGATGCTCGGGGCTGCGGCAGGGCGCGGAATGCGCACGCGGGGCTCGGGAACCATCATCAACATTTCGAGTACTGCCGGATACATCACGATGGGCAGCTACTCTGCGATCAAGGCGTGGGTGACGTCGTACACCGAGGGCCTCGCGGTCGAATTGAAGGGCAGTGGCGTGCAGGTGACAGCGCTCTGCCCCGGCTGGGTGCACACCGAGTTCCATGAACGCGCAGGCATACGTGAGTCGTCGATACCCGGCTTCTTGTGGATCGATGTCGACGAACTGGTCGCCGACTGCCTGGCAGACGTGGCGAAGGGCAAAGTCATCTCGATCCCTTCTGCGCGATTCAAATTTCTGATGCTCTTCGCTCGGCATCTGCCACGCAGCACCATCCGCGCGATATCGGGGCGCATTTCGTCGAGCCGGGCGCGCTGAGGTAAATAGTATCGCCCAGCCGTGTCTGGCGCTTTTCGGCACCGTTTCGGTTCCGCTCGCCGAGTGAGTACGCTGGGCAGGTGGAGTTCGGCAATCGTTACACTTCGAAGGCGCAGGCTGGCGCCCGCTTCGTCGCGCAGCGCCTGCTTCTGAAACCGCTCATCTGGTCGATGGTGCAGGTGAACATCACCGGCCGCGAGAAGGTTCACGACGTGCACGGCGCGTACATCGTGGTGGCGAATCACTCCAGCCACCTCGACGCCCCGCTCATTCTCGGCTCGATGCCGAGTCGTCTTTCGCGTTACCTGGCGGCGGCGGCGGCCGCCGACTACTTCTTCGACGTGTGGTGGCGCAAGGGCCTCACCGCCCTCTTTTTCAACGCCTTCCCGGTCGATCGCAGCGCAAACTCCAAGTCGAACGGCTTCACAGGCAAGCTTCTGAAGCGCGGCGTTCCCCTTCTCGTCTTCCCCGAGGGAACCCGGTCGAAAGACGGCACCATTGCGCCCTTCAAGGGTGGCGCGGCCGCATTGTGCCTGAAGGCCGGCATTCCGTGCATCCCGATGGCCCTCGTCGGTGCCACCGAGGCGATGCCCCGCGGGCGTAACTGGCCGGTGCCCGGCCGGCCGCCGGTCTACGTCGAGTTCGGCGACCCCATGATGGCGGCCGAGGGCGAGACCGTCGACCAGTTCAACAAGCGCATCGAGAAGACCGTTCGCGACATGCACGCTGTGCAGACGGCGCGGGCCGCCGCGGAGGCCGGCACCAACGTACACGAACACCCGAGTGTCGACCAATCAGACTCAGAGCAGAACCGGGCCGAGCGCCGGGCAGACGACAACGACAGCGATGATTCAAGACAAGGAGCCGCATGACCGACGTCAAGCACATGAAATGGTGGGGCTGGGGCGTCGAAGGTGTGGGTTTTCACCACGAAGACAAGCCCGGATTTGCGCCATTTGTTGTGAATGCCGTCGGAATCGATGTATGGCGTGATCCGGTACCACCGATCTCGTTCTCTGAACTCGTTGTGCCCGCAAGCCAGGCTCCCGACGAGCTGTTCGATGCCCTGACGACGATCGTCGGCCCCGAGTACGCGACGAAAGACGATGAAGAGCGTGTGGTGCACACGTATGGCAAGAGCATCCGCGACCTCATTCGGTTGCGCGCCAGCGTTCTGCCCCGCATCCCCGATGTTGTTGTCTACCCGGCCGACGAGAGCGCGGTGCAGCGCGTCGTCGATCTTGCGGTGGCCAGCAACGCGGTCATCATTCCGTTCGGCGGCGGCAGCAACATCGTGGGTTCGCTCGAGCCGATTCCCACCGAAACGCGCCCGGTCATCTCCCTCGACATGGGCCGCATGTCGCGCGTGCTCGAGATCGACGAATACTCGGGCCTCGCGGTCATTCAGGCGGGCGTGCTCGGCCCCGACATGGAAGAACAGCTGAACGCACGTGGCTGGACCATGGGCCACCAGCCCGACAGCTTCACCTACTCGACGCTCGGTGGCTGGATCGCCACCCGCTCGTCGGGCATGCAGAGCGACAAGTACGGCGACATCGCCGAGATCACCAAGGGCCTGAAGGTCGTTCAGCCGGGCAAGCTGCTGGTCGTTCGGCCGATTCCGTCGTCGGCCACCGGCCCGAGCGTTCGTGAAGCGATTCTCGGCAGCGAGGGGCGCCTCGGCGTCATCACCGAGGCGACCGTTCAGGTGCACCGACTGCCCGCCAAGCGCGAGGTCATCGGCTACCTGTTCCGCGACTGGGATTCAGGCCTCGCCGCCATGCACGACATCTCGAAGAGCGACGCCGCTCCCTCCATCACGCGGGTCTCGGATGCCCGTGAGACAGCCTTCTCGTTCTCGACCTCGAAGGCGGCCCACGGCATCAGCGGTCAGGTGCAGAAGGCCCTGTTCGCGTTTCTGCAGCGGCGCGGCTGGAACCTCGACGAGGTGTGCCTGTCGTTCATCGGCTACGAGGGTTCGTCGGCTAACGTCGCGCACCAGAAGTCGGTGGTCGGCGACATTCTGAAGAAGCACGGCGCCATCACGCTCGGTAAGGGCCCTGGCACGCTGTACGACCAGAAGAAGTTCGACACCCCGTACCTGCGCGACTTCCTGCTCGACCGCGGGGCTGCAGCGGATGTCTCGGAAACCGCTGCTCCGTGGTCGAAGCTCAAGCCGCTGTACGACAACGTGTTCGCTGCGGCGAACAAGGCCTACGCAGAGATCGGGGTCGACGGGTGGATCATGTGCCATCTCTCGCACTCGATGCACTCAGGCGCGTGCCTGTACTTCACGTTCGCGTTCACGCACGACGGCGTCGACCCGCTGGCGCAGTACGACGTGGTGAAGGCGGCCATTCAGCAGGCGTTCATCGACTCGGGGGCGACGCTCTCGCACCACCACAGCGTGGGTGTCGAGCACTCGGCGTGGACGGAGCAAGACGTCTCCGTGGCCGGTGCCGACCTCATCCGAGGCATGTTCACGGCCGTCGACCCCGGCAACAACCTCAACCCCGGCAAAATCCTCCGCTGAGTTTGTTTGTGCGCCGCCGCCTCTGCGGTGCACGGTGCGACTGGTATCGCGGGGTGCGGTATTTGCCGCTACCAACGTCGGAAGCGACGTACACGCAGCCGCTTCCGGCCGATCCCGTTGTGGTGCGCCGCCCGCCCTAGCTCGTCAGAGCATCCGCGCCGATTTGGCGCATCTGCGCCGCGTCAAACGGGTGCCGATGCGCCGAACGTGCGCGATTTCTGGAGGGCTACTCGACCTCGTCGAAGACCTGGTCGGTCGCGGTGGCGGTGGCGCCGGCATCAGTGGGAGCCGGGCCCTGAAGCTTGGCGCGCTTCAGGATCTCGGCTGTCACCATGATGGGGCGGTGGTCGCTGAGGCCCTGCGGCAGAGTCTCGACGAGCTGGATGTCGAGCCCCTTCGAGGTGAGAAAGTCGAAGTGGTACGCGATCGACTTCGTGTAGAAGTAGGTTGGCCCGTCGCTCAGCGAGAGGGAATACCCTGCCGACTCGACCTGCTTGATGAGCTTGTTGCGCAGAATCGGGTAGTTGAAGTCGCCTGCCATGAGGGTGGGCGCCCCGTCGCTCAGATCGTTCAAGTGCGTCAGGGCCGAGGCGATCTGGCGGCGGCGCAGCAGGTTCGTGGCCGAGAGCGGTGAGGCGTGGAATGAGGCGAGCTGAACATCCTGGCCGCTTTCGACATCGACCAGGTGGGTGGTCAGCAGTCGCTCGATTCCGGGCAGCAGAACACGGTCGTGCACCGCGCGGCGCAGTGCGAACGCATGCGAATCGAGCGCGGTGAAGCGGCTGGGGCGGTAGTAGATCGCCAGGCCCAGTTCGCTCTTGTACGTGGCGGAGGCCAGGCGCAACTCACCGATCTCGGTGGGCATTCTCACGCCGTCGCCCTCTTGGAGGGTCAGCGCGTCAACGGGGTAACGCTCAATCAGCTCAAGCAATTCAGCGGTTGCTGCGTGCCTGCGCAGGTTGTAGCTCATGATCTTCAGTTCAAGCCGCCCAACGGTCGCGCCCCATATCTTCTGGTTTCAGTCTAACGAGCTTCTCTGCGGGCTGCATGCGAGCCGCGAACGGCTTCCTGACATTCAATCGGTGTGAGGAGACACAGCGTGAGCCGGTGCTCGGTTTGCCTCGGCAGATAAGGTGAGCTAAGCTCAGTGAGTGCATATCGCGCTGGCCGGCCCCGGATTCATCGTGGGCGGGTTCAGCGCGCTAGCGCTCGGTGCGATGGTGTTCGCGGTGGTACTGGCGGTGCGCAGATCGTTGCGCCGCAGAAAGGGTGAGAACGCGCGAAAAGGCGCGAAGGATTCGTCGAGACGATGAGCTGCAGCGCGTTCGGGCGCCACGCAGGTACCGCTCGGCGAGTGAAAAGGGTGGCCCCGGAACACGCAGAGGCAGGCAGGGTTCGACTGCGTCTCGGGGCCACCCGTCAATGCACATGGGCGAGTGGCGCAGTGCCACCCGTCAGCGCCCCACCGCAGCGTTTGGCGGCTTAGGCTCTCAATAGCCTAAGGAGAACGAATGAGCGCCGCCGCTGCATCCAGCCCTGCCCCGACCGTCACCGATGTCGACCTGACGGGGGCGAATCTGCCGGGCATGAGCCCCGGGCTCTACGGGGTGCTCGCCGTGCCGGCCGGAGAGGGCCCGTGGCCGGCCGTAGTGATCGTCTTCGAGGCGTTCGGCATGACCGATGTGATGCGCCGCCAGGTCGACCGGCTGGCGAGTATGGGCTACCTCGTGCTGATGCCCGACATCTTCGTCGACGGGGGAGTGCGCAAGTGCGTGCGGCAGACCTTCGCGGCGATCACGAGCGGGCAGGGTCGCGCCTGGGTCGACGTCGAGGCGGCGCGGGCGTACCTAGTGGCGCGCGACGACTGCAACGGCAAGGTCGGCATTCTCGGGTTCTGCATGGGCGGTGGGTTCGCATTGGTCGCCGCCTCGGGTCGGGGATTCGACGCCGCGAGCGTGAACTACGGGCCGCCGCCGCGTGATCTGCAGAAGGTGCTGACCGACCCGTGCCCCATCGTCGCCAGCTACGGCCGCAAAGACCTCACTCAGCGTGGCGCCGCCGCCAAACTCGAGGTGGAACTCACCGCCAGGGGTGTGCCGCACGATGTCAAGGAGTACCCGCGGGCGGGCCACTCGTTCTTGAACGATGCCCCTACCGGCCCGCGCGCGATGCGACCGCTGACCGCCCTCATCTTGGGCGCCGGGCCGAACCCCGAGGCGGCGGCCGACGCCTGGCAGCGCATCGACGCCTTCTTCAGCGAACACCTCGCCTGAGGCGTCTGGCGCCCGTCCGGCCGCTAACGGAGGATGAGCACGGCACCGAGGTGGCATCTAGCGCGAAACGTTCGGCATCCTCAGTCAGCAGACGCAGGCGGCCTACGCTCCGCCAAAACGTTCGGTGCGCACCCGTTCGGCGGGGTGCCCGAGGTCGACCATCCACATCGCGATGTTCTCGACGAAACTGTTCGGGCCGCAGATGTACGTGGTCGGGTTGGCTGAGGGCGGCAGCGTCAGCGCTATCACTTCTTCGCGCGTCAACCTGCCGACCGATCGCGCCCAGCCGTTCGGAGCCTCACGGGTGTAGGCGTAATCGAGCATCACGGCGTCGTTCGAGTTCTCGGCGAGCGTCATCAACTCGTCCATGTAGAACACGAACTGCGGCGCGCGAACCGAGTACAACAATCGCATGGGCGTGGGATGCCCGGCCGCCGCATGCGTGCGCAGCATCGACATCAGCGGAACCACCCCAGACCCGCCCGCGATCAGTTGCACGGGTTCGGTCTGATCGTCTCGCCACACGAAGTATCCGCCGACCGGACCCCGCACTTCGAGCTGATCGCCGACCTCCGCTCCGCGAACCAGGTAGGGCGACAGTTCGCCATCGGCCAGTTCTTCGATCGAAACCTCGACCAGGGCATCCGGATCTGTCGACGCCCCCGATGCGATGGAGTACTCGCGCGACGCCTGGTAGCCGTCGGCCGCGGTCACCCGAATGTCGACATGTTGGCCCGCAAGCTGCCCGGGCCAGTCGGCGATTTTCAGGCGCAACGACCGTGCGGTAGACGTCTCGTCGTGAATCTCGGCGACGGTCGCCATGTGCCAATCGACCGCGAAGCGGATCGAGCCGAAGGGTATCCGGCGGGCGGCGGAGTCGGGCTCATTCACGAATAGCGCTCTTCTTTCCAGGGGTCGCCGATGTCGTTGTAGCCGTACATCTCCCAGAACCCGAGTTCGTGGTGATCCATCATGGTGAGGCTGTTCAGCCACTTCGCGCTCTTCCAGAGATACAGATGCGGAATCAGCAGTCGGGCCGGCCCACCGTGCTCAGGCGCGAGGGGCTTGCCGTCGAATTCGAAGGCGACCCAAGCCTTGCCGCCTAGGAGGTCAGAGGTGCGAACGTTCGTGGTGTAGCCGCCGTAGCATCCTGCCATCGCGTACGGCGTCGCCTGAGTGTCGACGCCGTCGAGCAGCACGTCGAGCGAGACGCCGCGCCAGCCCATGCCGAATTGCGACCAGCGCGTCACGCAGTGCAGGTCGACCGTGAATTGCTCGATGGGCTGAGCCATCAGGGTCTCCCAGTTCCATGCCTTCAGGTCGCCGTTACCGGCCCTGATCGAGAACGCCCAGTCGTCGAGTTTGATCTTCGGGGTCGGGCCGGCCGACAGCACCGGAAAGTTCGTGACCTCATACTGCCCCGGCGGCAGCAGGGGATTAGCGTCGCGTCGGCGGCCGACGAAGCCGGGAGAAAAGATGCCCATGAGTTGCCCTTTCCGTTGTGCATTCAATCTAGTGCGCGCGGGGATGGGTGCGCCAGAAACCATAGATGCGCGCTGCCTACCGAAAGCGCCCTTTTGCACCGCGCGCGCATGGTCGAGCGGCAGCACATGCACCCAATGGGCGCGGATCGTCGCCACGTGACAGTGCGCGCTATGAACCGCGCACGACCTCGTAGGCGTCGAGCGCCCGCTGGCGCGATTCGCCGAGATCGACCATCGGCTCGGGGTAGACCGGCGTTCCGGCCTCGGGCACGTATTCGTTGATGTACGTGCCGTCGGGGTCGAACTTCTTGGCCTGCAACTCGGGATTGAAGACGCGAAAGTACGGTGCGGCATCCACCCCCGACCCGGCGACCCACTGCCAGTTCATGCTGTTGCTCGCCGGGTCGGCATCAACGAGCGTGTCCCAGAACCAGGCCTCGCCGATGCGCCAGTCGAGCAGCAGGTTCTTGACCAGAAACGACGCCGCGACCATGCGGATGCGATTGTGCATCACTCCGGTCTGCCACAGTTCGCGCATGCCGGCGTCGACAAGTGGGATGCCCGTGCGGCCCTGTTGCCACCGGTGCAGCACCTCGTCGGTGGGTTGTGCCCACGGAAAGGCATGGAATGCCGAGCGCATGTTCTCGGTGCCGATCGTGGGGAAGTGGTAGAGCAGATGGTACGCGAACTCGCGCCAGCCCAGTTCGCGCAGAAAGCCGGCGGCTCCCGGAGCCGAGTGAGCGACGGAGTGCCAGAGCTGAAACGGGCTGAGTTCGCCGAAACGCAGGCGCGGCGACAGTCGCGAGGTGGCGTCTATTGCGGGTACGTCGCGATCTGCGAGATAGTCGGGCAGCCCCTGGCTCATGAAGGAGCGCAGCCGGGCGTGAGCGGCCTTCTCGCCGGGCACCCAGGTGTCTCGCAGACCGCCGGCCCAGTCGGGGTGGGTGGGCAGCAGGCGCCAGTCGTCGAGGTGGTCGCTGGCGAGGTGGGCGCTACTCCCGCCGCCGGGGCTGTTCGCACTGCCATCGCTGCTCCCGCCGCCGAGCGCGTGCACCGTCTCGGCGCTGGGCGCGGGCAGCGGCTTGCGCGGAGCCGGCGCAGCCAGGCACGCGCGCCAGAACGGCGTGAACACGCGGTACGGCTGCCCCTGACCGGTCTGCAGCGTGAACGGTTCGAAGAGCACGTTCGCGTGAAAACTGCGGGCGTCGACGCCGCGCGCTTTCAGCTCAGCCTTGATACCCGCGTCGATTTCACGTTCGGCGAGGCCGTAACGTCGATTCCAGTACACGGCACCGGCGTTGGTCTGCGCGTGGAGTTCTGCGATCACAGCGGCCGCGGGGCCGCGGCGTAACGTGAGGGTGAGGCCCCGGGCATCCAATTCGGCCGCCAGAGCCGTTAGCGAATGATGCAGCCACCATCGTGTTGCCCCACCCAGCGGCCGGATGCCGTCGCTCACCTCGTCGAACACGTACACGCAGACGATCGGTTCGCCGCGCAGCACGGCAGCGTGCAGGGCCGGATGATCGGCCACTCTCAGGTCGTCGCGAAACCAGACCAAGGTGGGCGAGGCCACCGCCTATTCGTCCTCCGGATCGACGATGCAGTCGTCGTTGCCACCACTCACTCCGATGCGGAGTTTGTCGCAGAGCGCCAACAGCTGCGCGAGCTCGTCGGCCGACAACGCCTTGGTCATCTGCCCGGAGATCGAGCGCCCGTGAACGCGTGCAGCGTCGCGATAGATCGCGTAGCCCTGATCGGTGAGGCTGACGATGGTTCCGCGGCCGTCAGACGGGTCGACCGCCTTCGACAGAATGCCCTTTGCCGACAGCCGGTCGACGAGACGGGAGACGCTCGGCTGGGTGAGCAGGGTTCTGCTGTTGAGATCCCGAATTCGCATGCGGCGATTCGGCTGAATCGACAGCGTGTAGAGCACGTCGTACTCGGTCAGCGAAATGACGTGCGAGGGAAAGTCTTCGGAGAGCGTGCGCATCACGGTCACTTGGGCGCGAAAAAGCGCCTCCCAGGCCGCGACCGGGCTTACGCGCCCGGAGTTCGCGGCTCGTGCATCCGTCACCTCGACGGTGCGTTCGCCCTCAATCACTTTTTCACCAGCCATCACTGCACCTCTCCCCTACAGCGTAGGCCGCGTTCCCTCCCACAGGGCGAATGGATGCCCGGGCTTGACTCCGGGGGGGCAGAGTGCCCCGCCGGCAGGTTGACGAAAGGTTTTCGCGTTCAGCCCAGTATTTCCCGGCCCGGGTGCGTCAAATCTAGCTCGTGAGGCAGCTGCGCCGAATTGCGGCCGCCACACCTGTCTCTTTGTAACGCTGCTGACTCACTCGACTCTCGTCGTGACGTCGGTGACTCAAGCGACGAGCCTGCGGCGGCCCACCACCCGTTCCGCAAAACGCGGCGGCCTGTACGTCGCGGCTTTGCGCCGCCCGGGGCCTTGAGGTTTTGCGCGCTAGGCGCTCCCAGCAGTGCGCCGCAGGGGCGGCGGCGCACAAATGTTAACGAACAAGAGCCGGTCGTAGAGGCTAACGACCGGCTCTTTCCCTTGCACCAAGAGTGTCCTGCAATCACATTCCGCGCTTCGCTGCCACAGCAAACAACTAACGCTCTTGAACTATATAACGGTTACGTAACGGTAATCAAGTTATGCAATTGTTATTTTCCTCGGTGTTTGCCTAGAGTTTGCCTACCCCCAGAATAGGGGACGAAAAAACCCCGCAAACGCTGAGCAAACGGGCGGGCGACCGACTCTCCAAACTGACGATAAAGAGCCAAATCCTGACGAAAAAGACGTCATGAATCTAGTTTCGTCGCCCGACGTCAAATGTGCTCGGCAAAACGCGGCGGCCTTGACGTCGCGGCTCTGCGTCTCCCGGCGCACGAAGGCTCGCGCCCTCAACTCATGCCAGCAGTGCGCCGCAGAGGCGGCGGCGCACAAACAAACTCAGAGGCGGCGGTGCACAAACAAACTCAGAACAGGTCAGGGCTGGGCGTGCTCGTCTGGCGTACCGAGACGTCGGCGTGGCGGTCGAAGCGGTAACCGACGCCGCGCACAGTGCGCACGATGTCTTCGTAGCTGCCGAGCTTCGAGCGCAGGCGACGCACGTGCACGTCGATGGTGCGCTCGTTGGGAATGTCGTCGTCGCCTGAACTCCAGAGGGCTGAGATGAGTTCGGCGCGTTCGATGGTGCGGCCCTCGCGCAGCACGAGGTACTGCAGCAGCTCGAACTCCTTGTAGGTGAGGTTCGCCGATTCGTTGTCCAGCAGCAGGCGCTTGCGCGAGAGATCGATGACGACGCCTGCGTGGGCGCGATCAGCCGCGTCGACGTCGGGCGTTTGGCGGTGTTTGGCGAGGGCGGCCGGGTCTTGCAGCGCGAGGCGTACGACGTCGACGTCGCGGCCGCCAGATCCTCGCGGCGCGAGGGCGACAGCGGCATACGTCTCAGAACTCGGGGCGAGCTGGGAGACGAGTGCCTTGATCTGCGCGACGATCGAGCCGAGCTCGGTGCCGTCGTTCTCGGCCTTTTCTTCATCGATGCCGACGTAGAGAACAAATCCGCGGGCCTCGGTGCCGGAGGGCACGGCGCGGATGTGCGCGGCCCCCGGAGCGGCCGGCGCGACAGCATCCGCGGCGGGCAGAGGGGCCGGCGCGATGCTCGGAGCGTTGTACGAGGTGGCGAGCGGAGTAGTGAGGTGAGCGATTGACACGGGAGAAGTCCTTTTGGATGATGATGCGCACAGCCTCCCCGTCAGAGAGGGGGGGCGTTCTGTGCAGTGAGTCGATGTGGCTCGTCAGCCGACGAAAGCTGAGGCCAGGTGCGAGAGACCGGGGTGCGGGTCTTTCGAGAGTTCGCTAACCGCGCGTCAGGGGCGTGGGCGCAGAGAGCGAACTCGGCGAGGGAGTGTCTTGGGTGAAGACGGTCTCGTCAGCGACACATTCGACAGGGCATGGCAACGGCGCCGGGCATCATCATGCCGGCGTTCCCAAAGGCCGAAGAGGCAGCAGTGGAAGACACATTGTCATACATACTCAGAAGTAAAGCAAAGAATCGTCGCCCAAGTCAATTCTTTCGCGCACATTCGGGGCGAAACGCCGAGAATTCGTACAGATTCCCGTAGGTAGGAGGGTAGGGGCCTACGCCAAGCCGTACAGGCGATCACCGGCGTCGCCGAGCCCGGGCACGATGTAGCCGAATTCGTTGAGCCGTTCATCCAATGCACCGAGCACCAAGGTGACATCTCGCCCGGCCGTGCGCTTTTCGAGTGCGGCAACACCCTCGGGGGCGGCGAGCAGGCAGATCGCCGTCACATCGATGGCGCCGCGCTTGAACAAGAATTCGATGGCAGCGCCGAGCGACCCGCCCGTGGCGAGCATCGGGTCGAGAATGAAACACTGCCGGTCTGACAAATCGTCGGGCAATCGTTCGGCATAGGTCGACGGTTCGAGCGTCTCTTCGTTGCGAACCATGCCGAGAAAGCCGACTTCGGCGGTCGGAACGAGTTTCACCATGCCCTCGAGCATCCCGAGCCCGGCGCGCAGAATGGGCACGACGAGCGGGCGCGGTTCGCTCAGCGCGACTCCGGTGGTCTCGGCGACCGGAGTCATGATGGTGACCTCATTGACACGAACCCCTCGCGTGGCCTCGTACGCCAGCAGGGTCACGAGCTCTTCGGTCAGCGCGCGAAACGTCGCCGACGGAGTGGTTTTGTCACGCAGAACCGTCAATTTGTGCGTGATGAGCGGGTGGTCGGCAACGTGTACTCGCATAAGGTAAACCTACCGTCAGTGCGGGACTCCAGCCCCAAGCGGCTGTGAGGTGCCGCAGGTCGATCGAGAGAGATGGGGCAGCGTCGTGTCTGAAGCAGTCTTTCCCGTGTCTGCCGAGCACGACGAATGGATGCTCGCCGCCCTTGCCTCGGCGCGAGAGGCACTCTCCTCGGGTGACGTACCGGTTGGCGCCGTGCTGATCTCGGCGGCGGGCGATGTACTCGCCGTGGGCCGTAACGAACGGGAACTGCACAACGATCCAACCGCGCACGCCGAGATCGTCGCGTTGCGCGCGGCCGCCCGTAACCGCGGCGATTGGCAGTTGCCGGGAACGACGCTGGTGGTCACGCTCGAACCCTGCGTCATGTGTGCGGGCGCGATTCTGGCTGCTCGAGTCGATCGTGTCGTCTTCGGCGCGTGGGACGCGAAGGCCGGCGCGGCGGGCTCGGTTTACGACGTGCTGCGTGATCGCCGGCTGAATCACCGCGTCGAGGTGTTCGCCGGTGTGCGGGAGGCCGAGTGCGCGGCCCTGCTGACGGACTTCTTCCGCACGGCCGGTTAGGCTGTCGCGCTGTCGCGCTGTCGCACTGTCGCACTGTCGCACTGTCGCACTGGTTCTCGACTTTCGTCGGAGATCGCGGCAACCGCCCGCCCCCACGTCGGCGCATCGGCTCAGCTCCGACGAAAGTTCAGTCCGACGCCTTGATCACAATCGTTTCGGTGGGTGTGGCCGGGTCGGCGGGGGCCACGTACACGTCGGGCTCGATGTAGATCACCCGGGCGATCGGAATAGCCTCCCGAATACGTGCCTCCACGGCGTTGATGGTGTTCGCCACGTCGTCGAGCCGGGCCGTCGCCGGCAGCGCGATCTTCGCGGCGACCATGAGCTCGTCTGGCCCGAGGTACAACGTCTTCATATGGATGACGCGCTCGACGTCGTGCCCCGAGTCGATGGCTTCGAGAATGGCAGTGATGTCTGCCGCGCTCGCTCCTTCGCCCACGAGCAGGCTCTTCGTCTCGATGCCGAGCACCACAGCCACGGCGACGAGCAGGGTGCCGATGGCAATCGTTCCGATGCCGTCCCAGATTCCGTTGCCGGTGACGACCGCGAGCACGATTCCCACAAAGGCGAACGCGAGACCGATGAGCGCGGCAACGTCTTCGAGCAGCACCACGGGCAGCTCCGGCGCCTTGGCGCGGCGTACGAACTGCACCCAGCTCTGCTTGCCGCGAGTGTGGTTGCTCTCTCTCATCGCTGTGCGCAGCGAGAAGCCCTCGAGCACCATGGCGGCCAGGAGCACGATGATCGGAACCCACGGCACGTCGATGGGGTGCGGGTGGGTGATCTTCTCGACACCCTCGTACAACGAGAAGACGCCACCGACCGAGAACAGGATGATCGACACGACGAAGGCGTACACATACCGCTCTCGCCCGTACCCGAACGGGTGCTCGACGTCGGCCTCTTTTCGCGCCTTTCGGCCGCCGAGCAGCAGAAGCACCTGGTTACCGGAGTCGGCCAGGGAGTGCACGCTCTCGGCGAGCATCGACGACGAGCCCGAAAGGAGGAAGGCGATGAACTTGATGATGGCGATGCCGACGTTTGCGCCCAGTGCCGCGAGAATAGCTCGGCTGCCGCCTGAAGTGCTCACGTGTGAAGCCTCATTCTTTCGTCGTAGTCGTTGAGGTCAATCCTAGGATGGTCGGATGAGCGATACTCCGAAGATCACCCTTCCCTCGATCAGCATCCTGGGCACGGGATCGATGGGGCGTGCCATCCTGGGTGGCCTATTGGCGCCCGGCGTCACCGTCGAAGGCGCGATTCGTGTGACGAACCGTTCCGCCGAGAGCGCTGCCCAGCTGCCCGTCGACGAGCGCCTCGTGTCACTGGTGACTGCCGACGACCCGCGAGCGAATCTCGCCGCGGTCGAGGGCGCCGCGATCGTACTGGTGGCAGTGAAACCTGCCATGGTGCCCGACCTGCTCGACGAGATCGCGCCGGCGCTCGCACCGGGCACCGTGATCGTGAGCGTCGCGGCAGGGGTCAGCGTCGCCACGTTCGAGAAGCACCTGCCAGAAGGGGTGCCGGTCATCCGCTCGATGCCGAATACCCCGGCGATGGTGGGCCGCGCCATAACGGGGGTGAGTGCGGGCACGCGGTCGACGCCCGCGCAGCTCGACACGGCGAAGCGTCTGTTTTCGACGGTGGGCGAGGTACTTGAGGTGGATGAGTCACAGCTCGATGCTCTCAGCACCATCTCGGGCTCGGGCCCCGCCTACGTGTATCTGTTGATAGAAAAGCTGACTGCCGCGGCTGTGGAGAAAGGGTTCACGTCCGAACAGGCGGCCCTGCTCGTGAACAGCACGTTCATCGGCGCGACCGAGTTGTTGCGCCAGTCGGGCAAGACGCCAGAAGAACTGCGCATCCAAGTCACCAGCCCGAAGGGCACCACCGAACGCGCGCTCGCCGTGCTGCAGGATGCCCGGCTCGACACCCTCTTCATCCAAGCCACCGACGCGGCCCTGGCCCGCGCTCGCGAACTAGCCTGAATATATTGTGCGCCGCCGCCTCTGCGGCGCACTGCTGGGGTGTGCTTGAGCGACGGCAGTCTGCTCCCCGGAAGTCGCGGAGTGCGACAAGCGCGGTCGCCGCACTCCGCTGATCACGTTTCGCGCGCTGTACAGGGGCAGCGGCGGCGCACC
>JAODBB010000185.1 GCA_025463745.1 Subtercola sp. | reverse complement strand
TTCCGGGCATCGGGCTGCCCATGTGCCTCATCAGCGCCGAACTCGTCATCAAGCGCCTCCGCGGCGACACGTCGACGACGGCCCTGCCGGAGCCGCCGCTGACCGAGCGCCGGGCGACCGATCCCGCCCCGCTCGCGGATCCCGCCTCCGACGCGGATCCCGCCTCCTCCACTTCTACTTCGGGCCCTGCGGCTCCCGACCCCTCTGACCCGGCGCCCGGCTCGTCCCCCGATTCGACCGCGGCTTCCTCCACCACGCGCCAGCCCGCCGACCCCACCGCCTCGGCGGGTCCGGCATCCGGCACGACCCCCGACTCGGCTTGATGGGCGTTCTCTACCTGCTCGGCCTGCTGGTGGCGCTCACCGGAATGGTGTTGCTCGACCGCCGCTTTCGCCTCTTCTTCTGGCAGGATGCGCGGCGCGCGGGCATCGTGCTCGTCGTCGGTGTGCTCTTCTTTCTCGGCTGGGACGTCGCCGGCATCGGTCTCGGCATCTTCTTCCGCGGCGAGACCACCTTCATGACGGGCATCGTCATCGCTCGAGAACTGCCCCTCGAAGAGCTCTTCTTTCTCACGTTGCTCTGTTACCTCACGATGAATCTGTTCGCGGCGGTCGGCCGGATGCTCGGGCGTTTCGCCCCCGCTGAACCCGGCCCCGATCATCCCCGCGCCGGCTCTGCGCCCGCCAGCGACCACACTGTCGGCGACCATACCCCCCGCGATCACACCGTCGGCAACCGCGGCCCCGGAAGCTCCGCGCCTGGCGACCCTACTCATAGCGACCCCAGCCCGGGCGGTCGACTGTGACCTACTGGGGCCTCAACGCGTTCTTTCTCTCCGCCGCGGTTATCGTTGCCATCGTCGCGCGTGTTGTGCGCCGCCGGCCGAGGCTCCTCCCGCTCGTGATCACGGCCGCGATTCTGCTCGTCATCACGGCGGTCTTCGACAACGTGATGATCTCCATCGGCCTGGTCGGCTATGACCGCGACCTGATCTCGGGAACCTTCATCGGAGTCGCCCCGCTCGAAGACTTCGCCTATGCGATCGGCGCGGTGCTGCTGCTGCCCGCGCTCTGGGCCCTCTTGCCCGCGGCCCTGCCCACGAAGCGGTCGCGGCGGTCACCGCAACAGCAGCGGGCGAAGGAGCCCGGGCAGCACCCGCAGCAGCACCCGGCAGAGCCACCGCACGATGAGTGAGTTCGGCCAGGTGCTGCTCTCGTCGCGGCCGCTCTCGTGGATCAACACCGCGTTTCCGTTCGCCGCCGGGTACCTGCTCACCACCCGCGAATTCGACCTCACGTTCGTGCTCGGCACGCTCTACTTTCTGGTTCCGTACAACCTCGCGATGTACGGCATCAACGACGTGTTCGACTACGAGTCCGATCTGCGCAACCCACGCAAGGGCGGCGTCGAGGGCGCGGTGCTCGGACGCTCGCTGCACAAGGCGACGCTGCTGAGCGCGGCGGCCACGAACATCCCGTTTCTGGTGTACCTGATCATTGTGGGGTCGCCGCTGTCGTGGCTCGTGTTGGCCATCAGCGTCTTCGCAGTGATCGCGTACAGCGCGCCGCACCTGCGCTTCAAGGAGCGCCCCTTCATCGACTCGCTCACCTCGAGTACCCACTTCGTGAGCCCTGCGGTGTACGGGCTCGTGCTCGCCGGCGCCGTCTTCACCCCGGAACTCTGGGCGCTGCTCGCCGCCTACTTCTTGTGGGGCGTGGCGAGCCACGCATTCGGCGCGGTGCAAGACATCGTGGCCGACCGAGAAGCTGGTATCGCCTCGATCGCCACCGTCATCGGCGGCCGTCAGACCGTACGTTTCGCGTTTTTCGCCTACCTGCTGGGCGGCATCCTGATGCTCTTCACGGCCTGGCCGGGCCCCTTAGCCGCACTGCTCGCCGTGCCCTACGCCCTCAGCGCGCTGCCATTCTGGTCGATCACCGATGCGGATGCCGAACGAGCCAATGCCGGCTGGCGCCGTTTTCTCGCCCTCAACTTCGCCACGGGTTTTCTCGTCACCCTCCTCGTCATCTGGTACTGGACCCTCATCCCCTGACGAACATGGATGACGAAAATCGCCCCAACGCAGCGGTTTTACGGCGATTTTTGTGATCCATCTCGCCCGGAAGGCGCGAGGGGAGGCACGGGCGGCTTACGGGGCGGGTTACGGGGCGATGCGGGTGGCCTTCGCCGACACGGGGATGAGCACCGCGAGGCCGATGGCGATCACGAGCACGATACCGAGGATGCCCCAGTACTGCGCGCCACCGATCGAGACGAAGATGGCGAACGCCGTCGGAGCGAGAAAGGTCGCTGCCTTGCCCGTGGTCGCGTAGAGGCCGAAGATCTCGCCCTCACGGCCGGGCGGAATCATGCGGGCGAGAAAGGAGCGGCTCGCGGATTGCGCGGGCCCGACGAACAGGCACAGGGAGAGCCCGAAGATCCAGAACGCGGTCTGTCCGGCGTCGTGCAGAAAGAAGACCGCCAGCCCGCAGACGACGAGCCCGATGAGCGCCGCCACGATGACCGGCTTCGGCCCCACTCGGTCGTCGAGTCGCCCGACCAATACGGTCGAAATACCGGCGGTGACGTTGGCCGCGATCGCGAAGACGATCACTTCGCTCGGCGAGAATCCGAAGGTGCCGGCAGCCAGCACACCGCCGAACGTGAAGACACCGGTGAGGCCATCCCGAAACACCGCGCTGGCGATCAGAAAGTAGAGGGTCTGCCGGCTGGTGCGCCAGAGGCGCGCGATGTCTCGGCCAAGGCGTGCGTACGACGCGAAGAAGCTGACTTTCTTGCGCGCGACGGCGTCAGGGGCGTGATACTCGGGCACGGCCAGCAGAACAGGCAGTGCGAACACGCCGAACCAGATCGCGGCGATCAGCATCGACACCCGAACCGAGAGCCCGTTCGCGCTGGTGACGCCGAACAACCCCACGTCGGGGTGGATGAAGCCGAAGTAGACGATGAGCAGCAGCGCGATGCCGCCGAAGTACCCCATCGACCAGCCGAAACCGCTGACCTTGCCGATGGTTCGCCGGTTCGAGATGCTCGTCAGCATCGCGTTGTAGTTCACCTGCGCGAACTCGAAGAAGAGGGTGCCGGCCGCGAGCAGCAGCAGCCCGAGCCAGAGGTAGTTCGGCGACGCCTGTACGAAGAACATCAGTGCGAGAATGACCACGACGATGTAGCTGTTCACCGCGAGCCAGAATTTGCGCCGACCCGAAGCATCCGATCGCTGCCCCGTGATGGGAGCGAGCAGGGCGACCAGCAGGCCGGCGATCCCCAGAGTCCAGCCCAGCTGTGCCGAGACGAACGTCTCGTTTCCGAACGGGTGACTGGTGCTGTTGCCGGTGAGGTAGACGGTGAAGACGAAGGTGGTCGCCACGGCGTTCAGCGCCGAACTGCCCCAATCCCAGAGCCCCCAGGCGAGCACGCGTGAACGAGGGGTGATCGTGGTGGGCTCGGCCGAACCTGCCGCCGTTGCAGTCATGTCCACACAGTACAGTTCGCGGGTAAACCGGAGGTGTATTGAAACTTGAGTCAATGTGACTCAAGTTTTTGGGGTTTCAACTTGACACCGAATCTGCGCCCGATAAACTTGAGTGTATAAGACTCAAGTGTCTCTCTCTGGGGTCTGATACATCTTAAGCCGGCCGGAAGGCCAAGAAGGAGTAAAGCACATGGCTCGTGCAGTAGGAATCGACCTCGGAACCACCAACTCGGTTGTCTCCGTGCTCGAAGGTGGAGAACCCACCGTCATCGCCAACGCCGAGGGTTTTCGCACCACACCCTCTGTTGTCGCATTCACGAAAGACGGCGAAGTTCTCGTCGGCGAGACCGCGAAGCGCCAGGCCGTCACGAACGTCGACCGCACCATCGCGAGTGTGAAGCGTCATATCGGCACCGACTGGTCGGTCTCGATCGACGACAAGAAGTACACCCCCCAAGAGATCTCCGCTCGTATTCTCGCGAAGCTGAAGCGCGACGCCGAGTCGTACCTCGGTGACAAGGTCACCGACGCCGTCATCACAGTTCCCGCGTACTTCAATGACGCCGAGCGCCAGGCCACCAAAGAGGCAGGCGAGATCGCGGGCCTCAACGTTCTGCGCATCATCAACGAGCCGACCGCTGCCGCGCTCGCGTACGGCCTCGACAAGGGCAAAGAAGACGAACTCATCCTCGTCTTCGACCTCGGTGGCGGCACCTTCGACGTCTCGCTGCTCGAAGTGGGCAAAGACGATGACTTCAGCACCATTCAGGTTCGTTCGACCGCCGGTGACAACCGCCTCGGTGGCGACGACTGGGATCAGCGTGTTGTCGACTACCTGGTCAAGCGCTTCAAAGACTCCACCGGCGTCGACGTGTCGAACGACAAGATCGCCAAGCAGCGTCTGAAGGAGGCCGCTGAGCAGGCAAAGAAGGAGCTGTCGGGTTCGCTTTCCACGACCATCCAGCTGCCCTACCTCTCGCTGACCGACAGTGGCCCCGCCAACCTCGACGAGACGCTCAGCCGCGCCAAATTCGAAGAGCTCACGCAAGACTTGCTGGCCCGCACCGAGAAGCCGTTCCACGATGTCATCAAGGAGGCCGGCGTTTCGGTCGCCGATATCTCGCACGTGGTGCTCGTCGGTGGCTCGACCCGTATGCCCGCCGTCGTCGCCCTGGTCAAGAAACTGACCGGTGGCCGCGAGCCCAACAAGGGCGTCAACCCCGATGAGGTCGTCGCCGTCGGCGCCGCACTGCAGGCCGGTGTATTGAAGGGCGAGCGCAAAGACGTTCTGCTCATCGACGTCACCCCGCTGTCGCTCGGCATCGAGACCAAGGGTGGCATCATGACCAAGCTCATCGAGCGCAACACGGCCATTCCCACCAAGCGCAGCGAGACTTTCACCACCGCAGACGACAACCAGCCGTCGGTGGCCATCCAGGTGTTCCAGGGCGAGCGTGAGTTCACCCGCGACAACAAGAACCTCGGAACCTTCGAGCTGACCGGTATCGCACCGGCTCCCCGCGGAATACCGCAGGTCGAGGTGACCTTCGACATCGACGCCAACGGCATCGTGCACGTGTCTGCCAAAGACAAGGGCACCGGCAAAGAGCAGTCGATGACCATCACCGGCGGTTCGAGCCTGGCGAAAGAAGACATCGAGCGCATGGTTCGCGAAGGCGAAGAGCACGCGGCCGAAGACAAGAAGCGCCGCGAGGCGGCAGAGGTTCGCAACACCAGCGAACAGCTCGCCTACTCGATCGACAAGCTGATCAAAGACAACGAAGACAAGCTGCCCGAAGACGTCAAGACTGAGGTTCAGGCCGATGTGGATGCTCTGAAGAGCGCCCTCGCCGGTGACGACGATGAGGCAGTGAAGTCTGCGTTCGACAAGCTCAA
>JAODBB010000129.1 GCA_025463745.1 Subtercola sp. | reverse complement strand
TGTGCGGCGCACCCACGGTTGTGGCGACGGCGCCGCGCCTCGACGACGGCACGCCGTTTCCCACCCTCTACTACCTGAGCCACCCCGCGGCCACGGCGGCCATGTCAGACCTCGAAGCCACCCAGGTGATGCCCGTTCTGCAAGATCTCCTCGCCACCGATGAGGCGGTTCGCCAGGCGTATCAGGCTGCCCACACGCAGTATCTCGCCGATCGCGAAAGCATCGCCATCGTGCCCGAGATCGCCGGAATCTCGGCAGGCGGCATGCCTGTTCGAGTGAAATGCCTGCACGCACTGGCGGCTCATTCGCTGGCGGCCGGCCCCGGCGTGAATCCGATCGGCGATCTGGCACTCGCCCAGGGCGACTGGTCGCCGCTTGTGTGCCAATGCATCGAGTACCCTAGTAGTGAGGCCAGTGCGGGCCAACACCCAGCTCCGTGACGTGATCCGGGTCGATCATCAGCACGATGACCGGTTCCAGGGCCACGTTGCGGAGGTAGTAGCCTATGGCTATACCTTCACTGAGGAGATCCTTTACTGTGCCCAAAATCCTGATCGTCGGCGGCGGTTACGCCGGCTTCTACACCGCTTGGAAGCTTGAAAAATGGCTTCGCGCAGGCGAGGCGGAGGTCACTGTCGTCGACCCTCTGCCCTACATGACCTACCAGCCGTTCTTGCCGGAGGTCGCGTCAGGGTCGATCGAACCGCGTCACGCGGTGGTGTCGCTTCGCCGTCACCTCAAGAGCACCCACGTCATCGCGGGCACAGTCGAGCACATCTCCCACGCCGCGAAGTCGGTCACGATTCTGCCCACCGCGGGCGAGCAGTACGAACTCGAGTACGACATCATCGTCATCACTGCGGGTGCCGTGTCACGCACCTTCCCGATTCCAGGTGTCGCCGATGAGGCCATCGGCCTGAAGACCATCGAAGAGGCCATCGCCATCCGCGACCGCATCCTCACCAACTTCGACAAGGCCGCCCAGCTGCCCGAAGGCCCCGAGCGCGACCGTCTGCTCACTTTCGTGGTGGTGGGGGGCGGATTCGCCGGCATCGAGATCTTCGGCGAAATGCGTTCATTCGCCAGCGCTCTGCTCGACAAGTACCCCGAACTCGAATTCGAAGACACCCACTTCCACCTCATCGAGGCAATGGGTCGCATCATGCCTGAGGTTTCGATAAAGACGGCCGACTGGGTCATCAAGAACCTCGCCGAGCGTGGTGCCGAGATCCACCTCGACACACAGCTGAAGTCGGCTGTCGGGGGAGTCATCGAACTCTCCACCGGCGAATCGTTCGAGAGCGACACCGTCGTGTGGACGGCGGGTGTCATGGCCAGCCCGATGCTGAAGAACACCGACCTGCCCGTCGAGGAACGCGGTCGTCTGCGCGTGCGCCCCGACCTGCGGGTACACGATGAGAACGACGAGATCGTCATCGACGCCTGGGGTGCCGGCGATGTCTCGGCCGTGCCCGACCTCAGTGGCGGCGGCGTGGGCGGCTACTGCGTGCCGAACGCTCAGCATGCGGTTCGTCAGGGCAAGCTGCTCGCGAAGAACCTCGTTGCCGAACTGCGTGGCGAAGACGTCAAAGACTACTTCCACAAGAACATGGGCGCCGTCGCCGGCCTCGGCGTGGGCGTGGGTGCGTTCCAGTCAGGCAAGATCGGCGTCACCGGTCTTCCGGCCTGGTTCATGCACCGCGGCTACCACGGGCTCGCGATGCCCAGCTGGGAACGTAAACTCCGGGTCATCTCGGGCTGGGTGCTCAACTTCTTCCTCGGCCGCGACATCGTCTCGCTCGAAGCACGCGTGCACCCGCGCGCGGCATTCGAAGAGTTCGCGTCGCGCCCGCGACCGGCCGTGGCCGCCGAGCCGGTTTCGGGCGGGCATCCGGCCCCGATCGGCGCGCCTGTGCCGGTAGGCGGCCCCGTCTCGAAAGAGTAGAGTCAGGCGCCCCCATAGCCCAATCGGCAGAGGCAGTCGACTTAAAATCGACACAGTGAGGGTTCGAGTCCCTCTGGGGGTACTCAACTCGAAGGCCCTACTTCCCTTTATTCATGCGGAAGTGGGGCCTTTTGCTTTCTCCAAATATGGCGTTTTGGACACATTTTTGGACATACTTTATTTCGAGGGTCTGTCATTCATGCTCGTAATGGTGAGTGAACTGAGCCCAATATCATTGACCGCATGAGCGAACTGGTCGACGAAAGTATCGCCTTACTGAGCCGCCTTGGAGTCAGCTTTGACGAGGGAATGTCCGAAGGTGAACTTGAATCCACCGAGCAACGGTTCGAGATTCGCTTCAACCCTGACCACCGAGAATTTCTCTCGAAAGTCACTCCTGTCGGCGACAGTTGGATTCGCTGGCGTGATGACTCCGAGGAGCGACTGCAAAGTAAATTGAACTGGCCGATCGAGGGCGCATTGTTCGACGTCGAGAACAATGCATTCTGGCCGCGCTCATGGGGAACGCGACCCCGAAGGCATCGACGCAGCGCTCGCTCACGCGGAGCTGGAGATTCGAAAATGGCCAACACTCATCCCGCTTTGGGGACATCGTTACATGGCGGCAGCGCCTCAACCGCCCGGTGCTCCCGTTTTCTCGGTTTGGCAGACCGATGTCATCTTTTACGGGAAAACGCTCCTCGATTACTTCAGCCATGAGTTCGGACCTCGAGACGACCAATACTACGAGATGTCTCGGTTCGATCCCGAGGCGACGCCTCCGTGGTCCTACTTTGCTATGAGTATCGACGTCGACTGAAAATTGTCATCCTCGCGACCGCTGGCAATTTGTGTCCAACGTACGTGGCTACTACGGAGGGACTCTCCCTGATGGCTTGCCGATGAAGTAAACAACCTGTCGTGCTTTCTACGCGACCCCAAAAGTTCCAGTCGAGATACGCTGAAGGTGATGCATACTCGAGTAGGTGATCTGAGCCGGATCGGCAGCCAGACGTCTGATGACAGTTTCTCCGACGGTGAACGTCGCACGTGCGTATTCATCTTCTCGAGAAGCTGGAAGACGGTTAGAGTCGGCGCGGCTGTCCTGAAGAGACTCCATACTGACTTTCCGTTTCCGGATCGCGGTGGTTGGTTCGCGGACGACGGCGGTGCCACCTATTTAGTGGACCTCGTCAAATTGTTTCCTGCCCGACTAGATCCGGCCTTGTTGGCGAGGTCAGATGTAAAACTCGTCACTCGGTTCGTATCGGGCTCACCTCGTGTCGATGAAGAGGCGGTGGATGCCCTTGAGAAACTCACGAGAGCCCGCTTCTATATTCGACGACGCCAAACCACGGCACCCGTCTCCGATCCGGCAGAACGCCGCACGATACGGTTTTTTCCAGACTATGGTTCCTACGCGACGATTTGGGAAGTTGGCGGGCTCACTAGCGCCAAGGCGCTCAGCCTTTCGCGCGAACTGACCCAAAGTATTCGTCGTTGGTATGAACACTGGGAAATCCATTTCGCCAGAGAGATGGCATGGGATTCGGCCGACCAGCACGACACGTATGTGCGAGAAGGGAGAATCATCGCGGCGGGCCTTTCGCAGGAGGTTCGGCATTTCGCCGTCGTCAAGTCAAGGTTCGAAGATTTTTACCCTTACCCGTCGTAGAGCCGATGCGCGGGGGTCTGGATGGAGGATCTTAGAGCCGTCGGGTTAGCCATCGAACAATTTGACGGACGGATCATCCTGCGGCGTTGAAATTCCTCGACCGAGACCGAGCCTGGTCGAGGGCATCGGCAACCGCGTCGAGGTCGTCGTCGAAAAGGTCTGCGTAGGTGTCGAGGGTCATAGCGGCTGACTTGTGCCCGAGCATCCGTTGCACGGCCTTCACGTTGGCTCCTGCACTGATCGCCAGGCTGGCGGCAGTGTGTCTGAGGTCGTGCAGCGTGATGCGAGGGAACGACGAATCGTCCTTCTGCAGCCGGCGAATCGCGTACTCGTACCAACCGTCTCGGGATGATGGAGTTCCGAGATGCGTGTTGCCGTCACCGAGCACGAGCTGCTCGCGGGACTTTCCTTCGCAAAACCGCGCCAGCGGCTCGGCGAGAAATGAGGGATAGGCACGCTTCGAGCTTCGTGCCCTTTCGGAGTGCCGACGATAATTCGGCCGCCGACTCGTGGTGCGTTCTCCTGAACCAGAACACGGCGGCGAAGTGTGTCGAGCGAGCCGACTCGCATCCCAATCGCCTCACCCCACCGCAGTCCGGTGTAGGCGAGGAAGAGCACGAGCGTTTCGTTCTGGCCGCATTCGGCAGCCAAACGGTCTACCTGCTCGTGCGTGAGGTAGACCCGACGTTTTGGCGTCTTGCGCGGGAGGTTCACTCCTCGGGCTGGATTTGCGAGCATCCGCCTGTCGGCAACGGCGGAGTCAAGAATGGATGCGAGCACACCGTGGGCGCGTAGTACGACCGATGCGCTCTTGCGGCTACTCAGCTCTGTTACCCACGCTTGCACCTCGCTGGGCCTGATTCCGCCGACCGCTCGCTCGGCCCAAAGCGGCGCCACGTGAAGTCGGTAGGCGCGTTGGATTGGGTCGAGGCTGCTCGGCTTCAGATGCGTTTGGTGCTGTAGCCAGATGCGAATTCGAATCGAGCCGGACGAGCTGAGTGGTCTGGATACGGCGAGCTGGATCATAGTCGACAAGCTCACGACGGTGCGGCGGTCAACCGCGACGCAGCGAATCGGTCGGCTTTCTCCGACCCAGCTGGTCGACCTCGAGCGCCTCGTCATGGTCTTTTTAGGGCTCGCCGACTGAGCCTGTTTTTGGACACATATTGGACACACTTGATTGAATCTAGGGTGATTTAGGCCCTCATCATGAGACTCAAAATCCGCGTAATTCCGGGGAAGTTGCCTCGTATTCACGTGCCAGAAAGTCGGGGTTTGGAGTTCGGGTCCCTCTGGGGGTACTCAGCTCGAAGGCCCTCCTTCCCTGTTCATGCGGAAGTGGGGCCTTCTGTCTGCTGCGATTGTGGAGAAATGCTGCGGTTGTCGGGAGTTGCGTGGCCGAACTCGACCTGAGCGAGTGAATCAGCGCGGTCGAGCTCTGCGATGACTTCGTCGTTCGTCACCTGGGGGAATTGCACGTAGTGGTCGCCGACGGCCGCGAAATGGGGTACGACGATGCAGCAGGCGATGCTGTCTGCTTCGGTGAATGTGTCGATAGTGTCGGATGCGGCCACAGGCGCGGCAAGAACAACATCGCGGGCGCCTCGTTTTCTCGCGGACTGGCAGGCGACACGAGCCGTGGCGCCCGTGGCGATGCCATCATCGACAACAATGGCGGTTCGACCGTTCAGGTCAACGCGGGTTCTCCCATGGCGGAAGAGACTGCTACGAGACTCGAGGATGCCGCGCTGAATCCGCTCGACTCCGTCAACCTCGTCGTCTGTCACACCGCAGCGCTCGATCAGATCCCGATTGAGGTAGTCGACCGCGCCCTCAGCGATCGCCCCCATGGCGACTTCCGGCATCACGGGCAGGCCGAGCTTACGCACCACGATAACATCAAGCGGTAGTCCAAGACCGAACGCGACCTCAGTCGCGACAATAACGCCGCCTCGCGGCAGCCCGAGCACCACCGCATCTGTGTTCCGGTACGAGACAAGTAGGTCAGCCAACGCTCGGCCAGCCTCTCGGCGGTCAAAAAAGCGCTTCATCTGCGCATTCCTTGCGGGGGCGAGCAAGCGGTCGAGCCCCTGCCGGCCCGCACAGCTTCCCCTTTTTTCGGCATGATTGGTGATTCAATTTCTGCGAAGAAGTTTAACACTCTCGTTGTTCGAGTGCCAAGAGTTGGCGCGCTCTGCACGCCGTCATGCGGCGTCGGCTCTGGGCGGTTACTGCATGGTACTGACGAGTGAGGTGAGGCGTTCGGGTTCGGTGTGCACTTTTTGGCCTGGAGCGGGGAGGGAGAGGATCTGTCCGGGGGAGAGGGTGATGTTCACGGGGTGGCCTTGGGCGAAGTCGTCGGGGCCGTAGCGGCCGAAGTCGCGTTCGTCGACCTGTGCGCGGATCACACCGCCCTTCACGTTGATGAGTACGCGCAGAGTCGAGCCCAGGTAGGTGACGGTGTGGATGAATCCTGGGATGGATCCTGGCGCGGGGGTGTCGCTGAGTTCTAGTTCGACATGGCTGGCGCGGAAGGCCACCAGCAGGGCGTCGCCTTGGTGCAGCATCCGGTCGTTGATCACGTCGATACGGGCGCCGATGCCGTTCAACTCGACGGTCGCGGTTGCGCCGCCGACGGTGACCACGGTGGCGGGCAAAATGTTCTGGAAGCCCATGAAGTCGGCCACGAACGCGTTGATGGGTTTCGTGTAGACCTGCTGGGCGGTACCGATCTGTTCGATCCGGCCGATGTTCATCACCACGACGCGGTCGGCCAGAGCGATGGCCTCTTCCTGGTCGTGAGTGACGTAGACCGAGGTGGTGCCGAGTTCGTCGTGGAGTTCACGGATCTGCACCCGCATTGCATAACGCAGTTTCACGTCCAGGTTCGACAGTGGCTCATCGAACAGCACCAGGGAGGATCCGCCGGCCATCGCCCGGGCCAGAGCGACCCGCTGCTGCTGACCGCCTGACAGGGCGACTGCGGCGTCATCGGCCCGATCAGCCAGGTGAACCCGGTCGAGCATCTCGGCGATGCGCCGGTCGCGTTCCGGCTTCGGTGTCTTGGCCAGCTTCAACGGATAGCCGACGGTGGACTTCACCGACATGTGCGGCCAGAGTGCATAGCTTTGAAACACCATGCCGATTCCGCGTTTCTCCGGCGGCACGAAAACGGAGCGTTCCTTGGAGAACACCAAACGGTCGTTGATCGAGATCTCACCCCCGGTGGGCACTTCCAGGCCCGCGATCATCCGCAGAGTCGTGGTCTTGCCACACCCCGAGGGCCCCAATAGGGTCACGAACTCGCCCGGAGCGATATCGAGATCCAATGACTGCACTGCAGCCGAAGCCGCACCGCTATAACGCTTACTGAGACGAGCAAGAGAGACGCCGGACATGATTTGATGCCTTTCAAGGGTTCGGGGTCGAGGTCTGAGAAGTGGGTGTGCGGGGGGCCGGTCGAGGCCGGCCGCCCGCACAATGCGGGTTAGGGAAAAGCCACCTTCACCGCGGCGAGGTTCTTCGTGTTCATAGCGGTCAGGTCGGCGAGGCTGTAGGACTTGAGCAGGTCGAGCTTGTCGACCGACGGCTGTCCCTGCGGGCCGGGCTCCCCGTTCACCGACGGGTAGTAGCCGATGTCGGCTGCCGCCTGCTGCGCCTCTGGGGTGAACAGCCACGTCTCGAGCAGCTTCGCGGCGATCGGGTTCTTGCTACCCTTCACGAGGCCCAGGTAGTGCGACGAAAGGTGCACGCCGTCTTGCGTCGGAAAGACGAACCCGACAGGTGCGCCTGTGGCTTTCAGGAGCAGGTAGTTGTCCATTGTGTAGAAGGGCACCAGCGAGTGCTCGCCGGTCGCGACCGAGTTCGCCGCAGTCGCAGCGTCGTTCTGGAAGGCGATATTCTGCCCTTGGAGCTTGCTCAACCATGTACTGTCGATGACGCCTGCGTAGAGCAGTTGGGTGAGCGCGCCGAACGAGGCTCCGGCTTTGTTGACGGGCTCGTTCGTCATCAGACCCTGGTACTTCGGATTCGTGAGGTCGAGCCAGCCCTTCGGCGCGTCGGCCTCTTTCATCTTGTCCGTGTTGTACAGGTATCCGAAGGTGGATGACGACGCCGCCCAGACCGCGTTGGTCGGGTCGGAGAACTTGGCCGCATCGACGCGGCCGGCGACGTTCACCGGCGTGAACGGGTCGATCCAGCCGTTCTTGATCGCCGGCACGATCGAGGTGTCTCCGGCCTGTACCAGGTCGGCAATGTGCTGACCGCTGGCAGCCTCGGCGGTGAGCTTCGCGGCGAAGTCGGGGCCGGCGGCCTGGACTCCGGTCACTTTGATCTGGGGGTAACGCTTGGAGAAGACGTTGTCGTAGATCTGCTGTTTCGCGGTCTCACCCGGGCCGTAGACGGTGATGGTGGTCTGACCGGCGGCGATAGCGTCTTTGTAGAGCTGGTCCATCGCCGCGACGACGGAAGCGTCGCCGAGAGCGGTGTTGGCGTCTGCGAGGTTTTCGCTGCCTCCGCTGGTGCTACCGGAACTCGAGCACCCGGCCAGGCTGAGTGCGGCAGCTACTGCGGCTGCCACGACGAGGGTTCTTGTTCTGCGCATTCTCATGTGTTCTCCTGTTATTGCCGGACCTCATTCGTGACGAGGTCCGTGTTTTCTCGATGGTGCGGGGCGCCGCGATGTCGCGGACGTCAGAGGGTCATGGCCGGGGCTCCATCCCTGCTTCCACCCCCGCGACGGCGGAGACGAGGGACGGCTCAGAAGCATCCCCGACGTCGGCCCGAGCGGTTGTGGCGGCGATCGTGGCCTTGAGCCGACGGCGCGTGCGGCTCCAGACGAGGCGCTGCACGAAGTACAGCACGAGAGTGCCGAAGAAGAGGATGCCGAGTTCGACGACGAGCAACGCGGCTGCCTGGGAGGTCTGGCTCATCGTGGTGAGCTGGTAAACGAGAAACGGCACCGTGGGCGACTTCACATTGGAGAGCAGGACCGGGATCGTGAGGTTGCCCGAGATGACGATTGCGACGACGAACCAGCCGGCGAGGAATGTCGGCATCACCAGGGGGAGTACGGTACCCATCACTACGCGGATCGGCCGTGCGCCGCTGATTCTGGAGGCGTCTTCGAGTTCGCGGTTGATCTGGATCAGCGCCGGCTGCAGGGCGCGGGTCGCGATCGGCACTGCGGCGACGATGAGTCCGAGCGCGACGAGGAAGACCGTGCCGTAGAGCTCTCGGAGCCCGGGGATGGTGACGTAGGTCCACGACAGGCCGAGGGCGAGCACGATGCCGGGCACGGTGAACGGCAGCCAGGTCAGCCCGTCGAGAACGCGGCGCAGCCAGGTCTCGTTGTGCGTGATGGCGTAGACCGCGATGAAGGCGATGGCCATCGCGACGGCGCCGCCGATGATCGCGATGAGGATCGTCGTGCCGAGCGCCTGCATCGTCGCCGGGTTGTTGAACAGCTTCTCGTAGTTGATCGTCGAGTACTTGCCGCCGCCGAAGAAGGGCTGAAAACTTCCGAGCACCAGCTGCAGCAGCGGCAGGATGACGCCGACGACGACGTAGACGACGATCAGCGCGGTGCCGACCCAGCGCCAGCCGCCGATGTTCCACGGTGTGGTGTTGTAGCTCTTGCCGCTCACCGTCGTGTAGCGACGACGTCCGAGGATCACCTGCTGGAGCCAGACCAGCGCTCCGACGAGCACGACGAGCACGAGGGAGAGCGAACTCGCGCCGCCGTAGTCGGCCGGGGTGACATCGGTGATGAAGCTGTAGATCTGTGTTGAGAAGACGTCGATGTTCGCCGGGGTGCCGAGGAAGAGCGGCAGGTCGAACGCCTCGAAGCCGATGACGAGGTTGAGGATCACGACGCCCGTGATCGCCGGCATCAGCACGGCGAGGTCGATGCCGATAATGGTGCGCAACCGTCCGGCGCCGGACATCTGTGCGGCCTCCTCGATGCTCCGGTCGATCGCGCGGAACGGTCCCAGTAGGAGCATGTAGCAGAAGCCGCTTCCCTTGATCACCATCGCCGCGATAAGGCCGGTGAGAGAGTACGAGTTGACGATCGGTGTGTCGAGCCCGGTGAGCTGGAACCAGAGCGTGTTGATCATGCCGACGTGCGGATTACCGAGCATGCCCCAGCTCATCGCGTAGAAGAGCGGTGGCAAGGCGATGACGAGGACCATCACCGGGGTGACGAACCTCCGCAGCGGCGTCGTGGTGCGGGCCACGAGAAAGACCAGGATCAACGCCAGTGCCACTGAGAGCACCGAGCTGACGACGGCGATGAACACGGAGATGCCGAAGGTCTTGTAGGTATTCGGGTCGGAGAAGGTCCGCCCGAAAGCGTCGAAGGACCACTCGGCCGGGAGACCGGGAGGCGCGTTGCGGAACGCCCCGATGCCGAGCATGATGATCGGCAACGCGAAGAGGAAAATGCCGACGAGAATGGGGATCAGCATGCTGCGCCCGGTCGTGAACACGCCCGTACTCGGACGGAATCGCAGCCACTGCGCCCTGCCCTGAAAGAGTGCAGACTTTTCGTCCGTCATTCGATTGCTCCCATTGCTCGACACTGAACACAGAACCTCGTGTTGGGGCAATACAATCGGCTCTTGCCGGGGTGCAGACGCTCGAACAGCGAGTGTTCTGTAACACGGAACGGTCCTACGGCACAATGGCCTACTGTGAACTCTGCGCCAACATCGCCGCAAATGCGGTCGGAATCGTCGCCTCGATGGCCTCCGGGGTCGCCCAAATCGTGGTGCGAGCTGCGGCCCGAGTGTCACGGGGCCGACGGTTCGCTCGCTCGCCACGCGGAGACGCCCGAGACTGCCGACATCTGACGCTACATTTCCAGAGAGGCACCTTCCAGCCTCAGAAATCTCTCGTCTCGGGCTTCATGTTCGGCCCACGTTTGTGACTCTGCACCGCGTGCTTGCGCTCGCGGCGTCATCCCTTCGTGGCGCCTGCCAGCAGACCGCGCACGAAGTAACGCTGCAGAGCGAAGAAGACGATGAGCGGCACAATGATGGCCAGGAACGTGCCCGCCGAGAGCAGGTACCAGGTCTGGCCGTAGGTGCCGGCCAGGTCGGTCAGCAGCTTTGTGATCG
The DNA here is from genome assembly GCA_025463745.1 of Subtercola sp. GTDB lineage: Bacteria > Actinomycetota > Actinomycetes > Actinomycetales > Microbacteriaceae > Subtercola. The sequence goes on along the minus strand of JAODBB010000129.1, from coordinate 21,673 downwards.
GAAAGTTCGAACCCGAGGTGAAGATCGTGGCGACCAGCAGGTCGTTCCACACCCAGAGAAACTGCAGAATGGCGAACGACGCGATCGCGGGCCGGGCCAGCGGCAGCACGATGCGGAAGAACGTCTGCCCGTGGCTGGCGCCGTCGATTCGGGCGGCCTCCATGATGTCGTTGGGCAGCGCTGCGATGAAGTTGTGCAGCAAGAAGATCGCGAGCGGCAGCGCGAAGATGGTGTGTGCGATCCAGATCCGTGCGAAGCTGCCTTCGACTCCGTTCAGGTTGAGCCCCGGAAAGACGGCCCAGTTGCCGATCGTGACGCCGTTCGAGAACAGGCTGAGCAGCGGTACTAGGGCGACCTGAATCGGTACGACCTGCAGTGAGAAAACCGCGATGAACAAGATGTTCTTGCCGCGAAAATTGACCCAGGCGAAGGCGTACGCCGCGAGCAGCGCGAGAGCGATCGGGAAGATGGTGGCCGGAATCACAATGACGAGCGAATTGACGAACGACTGGGCGACTGTGATGGTGTCGGTGAATTGGAGCGTGTTCGTGTAGTTCGAGAGCGTCAGATCTGGATTGGACAGAAACGTCCACCAGCCGGAGGTGTTGATGTCGGCGGGCTGGCGAAACGAGGTGATGAACAGCCCGAAGGTCGGAACGGTCCAGATCACTGCGATGACGACCGCCGCTATCGTCGCACCGGTGCTCGAGAGACGCCGTTTGGTGTCGCTGAGCGAGGCATTCTCGGCCTTGCGGATGGCCCGTTCACGAGCTCGCTCTGAGCGATGCGCGATCGGCTGGGGAAGGTCGTCGGTGGTGGCGCTCACAGTCCGAGCCTCTGCTTCCGAATGTTGTTCGTGTTGTAGATCAAGAACGGCAGAATCAGGATGAACAGCAGCAGCGCCTCGGCCGATGAGGTTCCCGTCTGCGGTGGCAGGTTCTGAAAGAGCCGAACCATCTGGTAGCTGATGACGCTCGTTCCGTTCTGCCCCTGTGTTGTGGCGGCGATGATGTCGTAGACCTTCAGCGACACGATTGCGATGGTGATCCAGGTGACGATGATGGTGGGGCGGATGCCCGGCACAGTCACATTGCGAAAACGCTGAAACGCGTTGGCGCCATCGAGCTCCGCCGCTTCGATCTGGTCGTCGGGGATGCCCTTGATGGCCGCCGACAGCAGCACCATCGCGAATCCGGTCTGAGTCCAGATCAGAATCACGATCAGCAGAGCGTTGTTCAGCGGAAAGCTCTGCAGCCAGTTGACGGGGGTACCGCCGAACCAGATCACGATCTGGTTGAGCAGGCCGATCTGATTGCCTTGCTGGTAGTCGTAGAAGAACTTGAAGATGATCGAGGCCCCCACGAAGGAGATGGCGACGGGCATGAAGACCAGCACCTTCAGCACTCTCTCACCGTGGCTGCGGTCGATGAACACGGCATAGGCCAGTCCGATCACCGTTGCGAGTATCGGTGTGACGATCACCCACAGAACCTGGTTGCCGACGGCCTGCAGCCCCTGGTTCGAGAGCACCTGCACGAAGTTGTTCAGGCCGACGAACGTTGAACCGTCATTGCTGAAGAATGCGGCGATGAGGGTCTTGACCAGCGGGTAGAAGAGTCCGACGGCGAGCAGTATGACGGCCGGCGCCATGAACGCGATCAGCTGCAGAAGTGATCCCTTGCCGCCCCTGGCACGAAGGTCGAGTAAGAAGAGTCCCGCGCCGAGTACGGCAGCGAGCGGCACCAGCCAGATAGCGTCGTTGTAGACCCCCAGCATCAGAACGAGCACAGCCGGCACACCGATCGCGACGAGGAGCCGCATGATGGTGTATTTGCGACCCGAGCGGGGAGCGAATTCGATGAAGAAGACGACGAGTGCGATGACGATGCCGAACACCAGCAAGACGACGGGTATCTGTGCCAGCGGGGGCAACCCCGCCAGCCACGTGAAGAATGCGGTCACGATGACCTCTCTGGTAGGTCTGGAGATTCACGGAATGAGGGTGCGAGAAGCACAACGGGCAGCGGAGGGATGGCCGCTCCGGCTACACCGAAGCGGCACCCTGACGCGGATGATCAGCCGGCGTTGGCCCAGGCTGCCTGAATCTCTGCCTCAGCTTGAGCCTGCGGCATCCCGTTGGTCCAGTCGACGATGCCCTTCCAGAAGGCGTTCTCTACGACCGTCGGCATTGCGTCATCAGCACCGAACCTGAACACCGTGTCAGGCGACTGCAGTGTCTTGATCGCGCTTTGCAGCAGCGGGTCTGTCTCTTTCGTGGCGTCCACTCCCTTGTTCGCACTGATGAACGACGCGTTCTGAACGGTGATCAGGCTGTTCGCCCAATCGGCGCTCGAAAGGTAGGCCATCACCTTCTGCGTTGCATCGTTGCTGTTGAAGGCGGCCGCGAAGTCACCACCACCGACGACCGCGCTCTTGCCCGACGACACAGGCGGCAGGGGGAAGGCCCACACGTCGCCGGTGGAGCCCACCTTCGGGGTTGCACCCGCAGCCGTCTTCGTTGTCGAGAAGTTCGCCTCGAGGAAGGTGGCCTGGTTCGTCATCGCGCACGAACCGTCGGCGATCTTGGCCGCGACATCGGCGAACGCCGTCGAGTTGATCGACGGTACGTCGCCGAACCCCGCGTTCACGTACTGCGGGTTCTGCAAGATCTGCCCGAGCAGCGTGAAGGCCTGATCGATGGCGGGATCGGTGAACTTGGTATCGCCCTTCACCCACGCGTCGTAGGTGTCGGCGCCGGCCGAGCTCAGCACGAGTTCGGCCAGGAAGTCGGCCCCCGGCCATCCCGACGACGTGCCCGAGTTGAAGCCGGCGCAGAACGGTGCGGCGCCGGTCGTTGCCTGCACCTTGCCGATGTCGCTCACCAGATCGGAGTAGCTGGCGGGAACGGTGAGGCCCCACTTCTGGAAGTCGGCCGGCGTGTACCAGATGTACCCCTTGACGCTGGCATCGAGGGGGGTGCCGTACATGTCGCCGTTACTGGTGACGTAGCCCTGCCAGTCAGATGAGAAGTTGTTCTTCACATTGTTCTCGGTGTCGGAGCTGACCTTGACCACCTTGCCGGTGCCGATGGCCGCAGCAAGCAGGCCCGGCTGCGGGAACATGCCGATGTCAGGCAGGTCATTGCCCTGAATCTTCGTCGCGATGTTCGAGGTGAAGTTGCCGTCACCCGTGTAGTTGATGGTGATGCCATTGTCTTTGGCCCAGGTATCCCACGAGGCACTGAGCTCCGTCGCCTCTGTGCCGGTGTCTGGGCCGTAGATCGTGACCGTGTTCGACCCCGTACCGCCGGAGCTCGAACTGGGATTCGCTGTGGTGCAGCCGGCGAGTGCGAGCGCACCGGCCCCGGTGATTGCTATCGCCGTGAGAATACGACGCCGATTGAACACACTGTGTGATGTCAATGGGAACTCCTCTTCGAGTAACGCGGGCACCCCTGTGGGGGTGTGCGCTTTGTGCTAGCCCACGCGACCTTGATATCGCTTCTCTCCGATCACGTGCAGCCCTGCAGCTTTCCGCCGCAAGCCGAAAGTACTCCGGAATCGGGCAGTGCACAACCGCTTGCTGCAATCGCTTGCTGAAACCGCTTGCAGGATGCGAAGAGCATCGCTCAATTCGCCCTCCGATATGCCAGTATTGAGGCCTGCGAGCGGAACCGGATCCGCGCGCCCCGAGGAAGCATTGGCCGGCCTTGACGCGAATCTATGAAGTAGCGGCAGCAGCAGGAGTGTCGACGGCGACGGTTTCGCGCGCCCTCAGAGGCCTGCCGCACGTGTCGGTCGAGACACGCGACACGATCAAGCGGATCGCTGCCGAACTCGGGTATGTGCCTTCGTCGAACGCTTCGGGCCTGGCGCGGGGCCGCACAGACGCATTCGGAGTGCTGGTGCCTTCGTTCACCGAATGGTTCGGAGCGACGGTGCTCGAGGGCGTAGACCGCGAATTGCGCAAGGCCAACTTCGACCTCGTGATCTATGAGATCGGTACGAGCGCCCAGCAGCGCGAGCGGGTGTTCAATCGCAGCCTTCTGCGAAATCGAACCGACGCCCTTCTTGCGCTGTGCATCGATTTCACCCCGGTAGAGCGAGAACAGCTCGCCTCAGACGACTTGCCCGCTGTTATGATCGGCGGGAGTGTTCGGGGCATCCGCGGCATCGGCATCGATGAGCGGGCCACAGCCAGGCAAGCGACCGAACACCTCCTTGCGCTCGGGCATCACGACATCGTGCATCTGAACGGCAACCCCGAGATCGGGCTGAACCCGCTCGTAGCGCTCGGCCGACGCAAGGGGTTCGAAGAAGCTCTGACCGCCGCGGGCGTCGCCGTCGACCCGCGTCGGCACGTCTTCGGCGACTTTTCGCTCGCTGCAGCCCGCACGGCGATGAATGCCGTGCTCGCCACGAGTGCACAACGGCCGACGGCGGTGTTCGCGAGTTCAGACGAGATGGCCATCGGGGCGATTCTCGCGGCTTGGGACCACGGCCTGCGCGTGCCCGACGATCTCTCGGTCATCGGCATCGACGGTCATCCACTCGGGGTGTCGTTCGGCTTGACCACGCTCGCTCAAGATCCCGCGGGCCAGGGTGCGCTGGCCGTCTCGACTTTGCTCAACGAGCTCAACGGCCATGGCCGCCGGGTGCGATTTCCGCGGGCGCCCACGACGTTCATTTCGAGGTCGACGACCGGGCCCGCTCCTTGATAGGGGAGGCGTCGAGACGTGCACCTTCGGCTCGAGAGTCGTCGACCGACGCTAACGCGATCGGGAGGCGGCTCCGAACCATGTCGGCAGGCTGCGGAGAAGGTCGTCTTGGTCTTCACCGATCCACGCAACGTGGCCGTCTGGTCGGAGCAGTACGGCGGGCGCATCCAGCTCTGTGCTGACGTCGGCGACGTAGTCCACCCGATCTGTCCATCCTGTCACAGAGAGTCGGCCGGTCTGATCGAGCAGGAGCCCGCGGCCTTCACGAGTCAGAGTGTAGAGCCGGCCCCGTGAAAGTGGGATGTCGCGCAGTCGTCTGCCGAGCAGCTGGGGCCCTTCGCCGAAGTCGTAGCGTATTCCGATGGAGGTGACCTTCTCGGCCAGAAAACGGCTGACGTCTTCGAAGTCCATCAACTCACGCAGCAGCTGCCGCACGGCCTGCGGGCCGGGCTCGGGTGAGATCAGTTGCGACTGAGCGCGTGTGGTGTTGAGCACGTCGGCGGCGACCGGCCGGCGCTCGGTGCCATAGCTGTTCAGCAGCCCATCCGGCGCCCACCCGGTGACCTCGGCGGCGAGCTTCCAGCCGAGGTTGAAGGCGTCTTGGATGCCGAGGTTCAATCCCTGCCCACCCAACGGCGGGTGCACGTGTGCCGCGTCGCCGGCGAGCAGAACCCGGCCCTCGCGATAGCGGTCGGCGAGCCGGGTGGCGTCGCTGAACCGGGACAGCGACTGAGGAGAATGGACGCCGAAGTCGGTACCAGCGTAGGCCCGCAGCTGCGTGCGGAACTCTTCGAGGGTCGGCGGCACAGCGCGATCCTCGGACACGGTCGCCGCGGGCACGACCGCGCGGTACAGACCGTTGCCGGCGGGGCCGATGCCGAACCCCTTGTGGGTTTTGCGAACCTCCTCCGACACCTCGGCCACCTCATCCGGCGGCGCCGTCACTTCTACCTCGCCGAGGATCCACTGGCTCGTGGCGTGCTCGCCGGGAAAGCCGATACCGAGCAGTCGGCGCACCAGGCTGCGCCCGCCGTCGCAGCCGACCAGCCAGCGTGAGCGCAACCGTGTGCCGTCGGCGAGCTCGACGCCCACTCCGTCTTCGTCGTGCTCGATTCCCGTCACCTCGCTGCCGCGACGAAGCTGTGCGCCGAGCTCGCCGGCGCGCTCGGTCAGCAGGCGATCAGTGACGGGCTGAGGGATGCCGAGGATGTAGTTGTGCGCAGTGTCGAGGTTCGGCGGCGGAGGTTTGTCGATCCCCGCGAAGCGGCCGACACCGGGAAACTGCTGCCCCTGTGCGAGAAACCGGTCGAGCATCCCGCGCTGATCTATGATCTCGATGCTGCGCGGGTGCAGGCCGAGCGAGCGAACCGCCTTGCTCGGCTCTACGTCTTTCTCCAACACGAGCACGTCGACGTCGTGCAGCCGCAGTTCGCCGGCCAGCATCATCCCCGTCGGCCCGCCGCCGCTGATGATCACGTCGAACATGTGCAGTCCCCGTTTCCGCAGCAATTTTGGCCGCGACTGACCATTCTGGTCGTGAGGAGGGGTCTTGCGGCAAGCCCCCTGCCGAGCTATATGCTGAAAATGCAAGGAGAGTGAAGTCTCCTTGCATTTTTCGTGCCGGTACGCGGGGCTGGCCGGCTCACCCGTGTTCGGAGAGCCGGCCAGCTGTTACTGATCAGTCCGCCGCGATACCCGCGCCCTTCACGACGTCGCTATGGCGTCTGTCGGGCCGCCTGACGGTGAAGATCACGATGATCGCCCCGAGGAGAAGACCACCCACGGTCAGCAGCAATCCGCCGCTCAGGCTTCCTGTTGCCGTCTGGATTCCGCCGACGATGAACGGGTTCACGAAACCGTTCAGGTTGCCGATCGAGTTGATCACCGCGATCGCGCCGGCCGCGGCGACACCAGTGTAGAAGAGCGGCGGCACAGACCAGAAGACCGCGAATGCACTCCAGATTCCGGCGGCTCCGATGGTGAAGCAGACAATCGTTGCCGTGAGCGATGAGGTGTTGTAGATGGTTGCCACCAGGGCTGCAGCGCCGATGAGAAGCGGAATGACGATGAACCAGCGCCGCTCGTTGAAGCGATCCGAGAGGCGGCCCATGATCACCATCGCTACCACGGCACCCAAATACGGGATCGCCGTCAGCCACCCCAACAGCTGGGGCTCGACCTTGTACTGACCGAGGGCGGTGGGCAGCCAGAAGGTGACCAGGAAGATTCCGCCGGAGATGCAGAAGTAGGCGACGCTCAGCGCGTAGGTTCGCCAGTCATGAAGCGCCCTGGCGAAGCGAACGTGCTGACCGCCGGCCGCTTCAGGATCCTCTGCCAGAGCAGTTTCCACCGCAGCGAGCTGCTCCGTGCTGAGCCACCGCGCCTCGCGAGGCGTGTCGGGCAAGACGAAGAAGACCACGATGCCGAGTACCACGGGCGGAATACCCTGCAAGAGGAAGGTCCACTGCCATCCGGCGAGGCCTGCGACGCCGTTGAGTGCGGTGAGCGTCCACCCGGTGAACGGTGCGCCGACAAGGCCGGCGACGGCCGTCGCTGTGATGAAGAGACTCAGATAACGCGCTCGCAGCCTTCCCGGCGTCCACTTACTGAGGAAGAAGATGATGCCGGGCGTGAAGCCGGCCTCAAATGCCCCGAGCAGAAAGCGAAGCAGGTAGAAACTCCATTCCTCGTGAACGAACATCATGAGACTCGATGTGATGCCCCAGAGCACCATGATGCGCAGAAGGGTCTTGCGTGCACCGATACGCGCCATCAACAGGTTGCTCGGCACTTCGAAAATGAAGTAGCCGATGAAGAAGATTCCCGCGCCGATTCCGTACGCCGCGGTCGAAAGCCCGATGTCGACTTGCATTTGCGCCTTGACGAAGCTGATATTGACTCGGTCAAGGTAAGCGGCGAGGTAGCAGAGGAAGAGCAGCGGAATCAGTCGGAAGGCGATCTTGCGGTAGGCGACGGATACGACGGATCCGGGCAGCCAGCTCTGTGCCGGCTTCGGGTTGCCTGTCGCCGTGGCGCTGGTCGCGTCGAGGTTGGTAATTTCGCTCATGATTGCACGCCCCTATGCCGTCGCGTGATCGGCCGCGGCGGCATCGCCGCTGCCGAGGATGAACATCGGCTGACCGGCATATCCCTTGGTCAAGTCGAAGACGTGGAGGTAAGTGACCTTGTTCCTACTGATCTTCCACCCGCTCTCTTCGCGGCGGAACTCCATTTCGTAGATTCCGAACTGCCAGGCCGACACGAATTCGCCCGACGCTTCTTCGGCTGACGACGGGTTCATCCAGTGCCAGCGGCTCGACGCGACGTCTCCATCAAGCACAATCACTGGGCTGACGGTGAAGTGGAAGGTTTCCGTGAGCCTGGGGAACTTGCCGCGTGCTCCCTCGGCGAACCTGGTGATTTCGTCGCGGCCGTTGAATCCCTCGGCGAACGGCAGGTATTCGCCGACACAGTCTTCGGTGAAGCAATCGATGAAGTCGTCCATTCGGCCGTCGTCGAACGAGTAGCCGTATCGGTACACGAGATCTTGGATGGCTCTGAGATCTTCGAGTTCTTGTATTCGTGCCTCGAGTTTGGCGACACGTGCTGAGATGTTGTCTTCCGACATGAGGGGTGGAGTCCTCTCCATTGAGTGATCTTCTGTTTGGGTGTGTCACCGGCGACGACCGGCTTGGGGTAAGGGGCTGCCGGTCACCCTCTGATCAAGAGATCAGGTGACTTGGGGTCTATCCTAGGATCGCGCGACAATCTCGTCAAGAGTTCGTCTCGCGAAGATTCCGGGCGCCCTCGCACGCCGTTGGCAACCGCGTGGGTGGGCCACGCAAATCAGCTGAGAACGCGGTGGTAGTACCAATGACCGCGGGTTGGATGCTGCGAAGTCACCTCAACGGATTCGGCGAATACCCGCTGGCCTCAAGGAGATAGTCGCGCGATTCGACAACGCGCTTACGAAGGTGGGCAAGATCGACCCCGACCAGTTCTCCGCCCCACTTGCGGATCGTGCCATCGACGAAGACGTCTCTGACCGATGCCGAGTCGCTTCCGAGCGTCACGCTGGAGATCGCGTTGTTCATCGGCATCGTACTGGCGCCGTCGGTGGAGACGACGACGAGATCCGCCCTCTTTCCGGGCGTGATCGACCCGGAGAGGTGCGCCACACGGTTGACGGCGGCACCGTCGATGGTGGCCATTTCGAGAGCGCGACGCGGAGACATCGGCTCTGGCCCTGCCTCAGCGAGCTGACCGCGGGCGAAAGCCTGCATTCTCTGGATCGTGTAGGTGGCCCGTATCTGGGCGAACATATCGCCGCTCAGGCTGCACTCGACGTCGACGCTCAGCCCTGGCCTGATACCGCGGCGGAGGGATTCGGTGATGGGAGGATTGGCGTCGAAGATCCCGATTTCCGCATCGGAGGTCGTTGTCAGTGCGACCTGCACGCCATAGTTCTCGATGTAGTCCCATGCGGCCGACGACAGCGCTGTGCAGTGGATCAGTGTGATGTCGGGCCCCAGCAGCCCCCGTTCACCGAGACGTTCGATGTTTGCCGATGCGGAGGGCCCGAAGGTCGCGTCGGTGACGATCGGAAGGCCGAGATCTCTCGCGTGCGCGACATTCTCCGGGGTTAAAGCGATGCCGTCTCCGCCGAGATCGGATGTGCCGAAGACTCCGTAAGCGCTGCTCACTCGCGATGTTCGGGAGGACTCTGCCACCCGCGACATATCGGCCGGCCAATGGTGGTTCCATTCGCCGCTCAGCGGTGGGGCGACGGCAACGACGGCCCGGATTCCGGAGTCTTCATGGGCCCGGAACGCGGCATCCGAATATTCTGGCGTTCTCGTGTTATGGGCAAAATCGAGTAGCGAGGTGACGCCCCCCTCTATCGCGCCGAGTCCGGCGAGCAGGGTCGCCACATAGATGTCCTCGACGCGGTACTCCGGGGCGAGCCGTGCATGCGCCACGTCAACGTACTGTTCGAGGTCGACCGCTGCGAACATGCGTCGCAACTGGGTCTGCCAGCAGTGTCGATGGGTGTCGTGAAAACCAGGGATCACGATGCATCCGTGTGCGGGCACGACAACGACGTCGTCGGGGAGCTCGCGGCCAGGTACATGCGGTTCAACTCGTTCGATGAGGCGTCCGTTGATGAACACGTCGCCGGCGAGCTGATCGTCGACCGCAGCGTCCATCGTGATGACCGTTGCCCCCTGAATGACGACACGTCGACCGTCGTCGTCGCCGCTGGTGAGGGCTGCCAGGATGTCGCTGGCCCCATCCTGTTTTGGCATCTAAAATCCTCCGTTGTCGTTAATCACCAAGTCACCTGATGATAAGGATGGCCAGCCAGGGCAGTCAAGGCAGCCTATGGTGTCAGCAAGTTCGGCTTCGAACCCTCTGGCCGGCTGAATCGAATGACTGACATATCGGGATCCCGCTCGAACAGCTCCTTCTGATCCACAAGGTACTTCGCCATCGCCTGTTCGGCATTGTCAGCATCTCGGGCTTCGATGAACCGGATGATTGCGTGTCGATCAGCTCGGAACATGCTGAGCTGCTCCGTCCAATACCCGATTCCGTATTTCTCCTTGGCATCGACCTGAAGCTGCAGGATCAAGCGGATGAGGAAGGTTTCCACTCCGAAAAGCAGGGGATTCTGGGCAGCCGCCGAAATCGACGACTGAAAGTTCACCACCGTACGCGCCATCTCGAGGACATTCGGCAAGGCACCAGCTTCGTCACACTCCTTCACCGCGAGCTCGAGGGTGTCGACCTCCGCTTGCCCCGCGTTGCGTGCAGCCAGCCGCGCCGAGTGTCGGCCGAGCACGCCACGAACGTCGAGTGCTTCTGCCAAGCCGATCTTTTCGAACTCGACAAAGGTGTGCAGCGATTCCGAAACAAAGGTATTCAGATCTTGCGAAACGAAGACACCCCTGCCGTGGTAGACGTCAAGCAGCCCCATTGCCTCCAGAGCCCGAATCGCCTCCCGCATCGTTGGTTGGCTCACCCCATACTGCCGGGCGAGCTCCTTCTCGTTGGGCAGTTGGGTACCGCGGGCCAGCTCGCCGCTTGCGATTTTTCGGCGCAGGTTGGAGATGATCTCGTCACTGATCTTCGTGCGTGTCGCATGCACAGGCACGCTCGCAGTAGGTGCGAACTGGAATGTCATGAAGTCCTCTTTGCTGAGTGGGTCTGTGCCGGAGGGATTTGCATCATCTGGTCACCTTAAGTATTGATCGATGCTATCTCAGGGGATTCATCAACGGCAGGGGCGAAGCGAGCTTTCTTCTTCACGAGCAGAAATCTGTCGACAAATGGCGCGGGTGTGTTTTAGACTTACCAAGTCACCAGAAGAGATGGGGTTTCACATGAAATTGGCACGAATACGTTCCGGAGGCGCCGAAGACTTCGCGATCGCCGACGATGGGGCATGGGTTACGTTCAAGGCCCTCGGTCTCGACGCATCCACGACGGCTGAGGCCATCGGACTGTTCAGTCACGCCAAGCGCACCTACGCAGGGCATCGGGCCGAGGGGATCTCCGATCCGACATTCACCGCACCGTTGCGGAATGTAGGCAAGATCTTGGCCATCGGGTTGAACTACCTCGACCACATCGAGGAGACGAAGGCCACCCGGCCTGAACGTCCCATCATTTTCGCGAAGTACACCAGCTCGGTTACGGGGCCCTTCAGCCAGATTGTCATCGACGACGAACTCACCGAGAAGGGCGATTACGAGAGCGAGCTCGCCGTCATCATCGGGGAGCGCTGCCGAAATGTGCCTGAGGAAGACGCGCTGGGCGTGGTTTTCGGCTACACGGTGGCGAACGATGTCTCGGCTCGCGACTGGCAGAGGGCGGAATCGCAGTGGTCCCGTTCCAAGAGCTTCGATACGTTCTGTCCGGTGGGCCCCTGGATCACCTCTGCCGACGAAATCAGTGACCCGAACGCCCTGGCTATTCGGTCGGAAGTGAATGGCGAGGTGCGCCAGGATTCGTCTACGTCGAAGATGCTGTTCCACGTACCTTTTCTCATCGCCTACATTTCGCGGTCAATGACCCTGGAGCCAGGGGATGTCATCCTCACGGGAACCCCGCATGGGGTCGGCTTTGCGATGTCACCTCCGAAATATCTCGCGCCTGGCGACCGGGTCAGGTGTGAGATTGAGGGGCTCGGGCGCATCGAGAACCCAGTCGTAGGTGCACGATGAGCACAATAGAAGTGCACGCTCGACCCCTTCGAGACATCCCGGAGAATGTTCTGGCGCAGTACGAAAACCTCCCGACTGCGGCGATATCGGATTGCCTGAACAGAGACCCTGGCGCTGCCGGTATTCTCCCGATCGCGGGATTCTCCGAAGGTGTGTCCCGCCCCGCCATGGTTGGTCGAGCACTGACAGTTCGTACTCGCCCCGGCGACAACCTCGCGCTCCATTATGCACTCGACGTTGCCGGGCCTCGCGATGTCATCGTCGTTGACGGTGGCGGTGATCTGCGAAACGCCCTGCTCGGGGAATTGATCGTGGCCTACGCAACGCGCAAAGGCGTGGCTGGTCTCGTGGTCGACGGCGCAGTGCGTGATCGGTCGTCGCTTCAGCTGCAGGACTTGCCCGTGTTCGCCCGGGGGGTGACGCACCGCGGCCCCTATAAGTTCGGTCCGGGGCACGTTCACGCTCCCATTACCGTCGGTGGAAGCGTCGTTTCGGATGGCGACCTGGTGGTCGGCGATCTCGACGGCGTGGTTTTCGTTCCTCGTCTGCAGGCCCCCGAGGTCGCTGCGGCAGCTGAAGCCGTCGTTCGTTCAGAAGCACAGCAATACGAACAGATTCTGGCAGACACATGGGATCGCTCATGGATCGCTGCCACCGCACAGATCGTCACCCGCAGCAACAACGCTGAGGTCGACGCGCTACAAGAAAACGGAGCAAGAAATGCGTGACGGAAACGTGATCTTCGACCTTGTCGTTCATGTTCACAACCTGCTTGATGAGAACTTCAACGCGGCCGGGCGCATTGCTCAGCCGTTCAAGTACGAGTACATCAAGATGTACAAGCGTGAGGTGGAAAGAATTCCGCCGCGTGAGGAGTTCTACAAGATCCCGCCGAATCCCCAGGGTGTGGTTGACAAGATCTTCGGTGGCTCATCCCAGATCGACTGGGCCATGGCGCAGGTGGTGCCACTCTTCGAGCTGTTCAATGAAGACCCCGAAGTGAACATGCAACGTGTCTACGAAATGACTCAGTTGGCGCCCAACCGCATGATCTTCGCCGGCGGCACCGACCCGGTGCTGCGAGGCCTCAATACGGCACTCCGCGACATCACTACCCAGATCGTCGACCTCGGGTCCAAGTCGATAAAGCTCTATACGGCGCATGCGTTCGGCAACTCGTGGCGGATGGACGATCGGAAGCTGGCATACCCGATGTACGAGCGGATGCTCGAGCTCGGCTGCAATCTCGTGCAAGTGCATAAGGGCGACCCGCAGGGGCTCGAGCCTCTGCTCGACCTGCGGCCGGATGACGTGCATCAGGCCGCGCTGGACTTCCCGGATATGAACTTCATTGTTCATCATCTGGCGTTCCCGTTCGAAGATCTGGCCATCGACCTCGCTTCGAGGCTGCCTAACGTTTATCTGGCGATGTCGACGTGGATCAACATGATCAAGATCGCGCCGATCGAGACCGCCATGCGTTTCGGAAAGATGCTGAGCTGGTGCAGCCCTGAGAAAGTCATCTGGGGCAGCGAAACGCCCCTGTGGCCCAGCGCGCAGCATCTACTGGATCTCTCGTACGACTTCCAGATTCCCGAAGATCTTCGTAAGGGATGGAACTTCCCAGAGATCACCGAAGAGGATCGGCGACTGATGTTCGGCGGCAACATCCTCAGGCTTCTGGGAATGCCGTACGAAGCCCCTGCCGAACAGCTTGCTGAAGCGATTGGGAAATGAAATGACAGAAGAACAGCTTCTCTCGGACGAGAGTCTGCGAACATCCGTAGACCGACTTCTCGGTGAGGAGGTGAGGCCCGCTCTGGGTGCTCACGCGGGATCGATCACGGTGACATCGGTTGTCGACGGCAAGATCACGCTGAAGATGCTGGCAAGCTGCTCAGCGTGCTACTTTCGCCGCGGTTGCGCCGAGAACTTCGTTGCTCCGGCGATGCGATCACGGTTTGGCGAGCAGGTGAACTTCGCTATCTCGAACGCGCGATGAGGTGCGACGGGATTGCGGTGCTCTGGTGCTCGGTGCGCTGTGGTACCGACCGACGCCGGCGTTATCAGCCGATCGGATGCCCGCACGTCGAGCAGAAATGCGCGTCGGGCTTGTTGGCAGTGCCGCAGTTCGAACAGTAGACGACGGTCGGCGCGGTGGGGGGAGCCGCAGGTTGTGCCGCGGTTTCCGCCGTTGCCGGCGTCTCGGCCACAGAACCGGGAACCGCTTCATCCACCGGTGGCTGCGCATCGAGGTTCGGCTTGAATCCGGTCGCAACGGGTGCCGTCGGTGGAGTCGGCGCCGGCGCTGGGGTCGGAGCCTGCACTGGTGAGGGCGCCTGCACTGAGGCTGGTGCCTGCAGAGTGACGTCTGGCGGCTGTGTCGGAGGATGCACGGTTGCCACCGAGAGCGGCGCAGCCCCAGTGGCTTGTTGCGGCGTCGACTGGTAGTTCACCGGATCTGGAACCGACGACGCGTACGCGGGAGGGTACGGCCGCGGCCCGGCCGGTGGATACGGGCCACCGGCATTCGGGCCGGCGCCTCCGTCTGCCGCGGCCGCTGCTGCTGCAGCGGCGGCGGCCGCACGGCGGCGACGCCGCGAGCCGAGAAGCACGAGCAGCACGACGAGCGCGGCAATGATGACGACCAGAACGATTGCGGCGATGATCACCCACACGACCCACCCCGTGGTGTTCTCCTGCGGGAATGCCTCGATCGCCTTGCTCTGATACTGCTGGGCCATGGCGTTGCTCGGCTGGCGAGTGACGACGGCGCCAAGATCGGCGGCCGCAGCGTGGTACTGGCCGCTGAAGTACTCACTCAGGCCCTTGCGGTAGCTCTGATCGATGTCGCTCAACGTGTTGTTCACGCCGTTTCGAGCGAGCATGGCGGCGATCGTGTCTTGTGCGGCCGCGAAGTTGAGTTGCTGCGTGTCGTTCGACGGGCCGAAGCTCACCGTCCCGATCACGTCACCCTGACCATCGACAACCGGGCCACCACTCATACCGGGGCTCATGGTGACGCCGATCTGCGTGAACGGGCCCCCGGCCGTCTGCTGCCGACCGCTCACCTGGCCTTGCGAGAAGGTGGGTTGCGGGTTGCCGCTCACCAGCGCCGTCACATCGCCCGGATATCCGATCGCATCGACCGTCTGACCCGTCGCAGGCTGGTTCGCCGCGACGACCAGCACGGGCAGCGGTGAGGTGGTGTCGATCTTGAAGAGCGCGGTGTCTCCCTGACTGAGCGGCCGATCATCGACCAGCACAGCTGAATACCCGGAGGCGTCGTTACCGGAGATATTGATTGCCGGGTAGACCTGCATCGCGAGCTCGGGTGGTGAGCCTGTAGACAGGCCTTCCACTGGCCAGTTGATTTCCGCCCCACTGCTGATGAAATTCGTGACGTCGGCACTTGTGATGTCGCCGTTCGCCACTTCGTTCGATAAGAACTGGTCGACGATCGCCGTTTTTCCTTCGGCCACATCTGCACAGTGGCCGGCAGTGACAATGTACCCATCGGGGCTGGCCACGAATCCGCTGCAGCTGAAGCCTGCTTCGACCTGATTTGACCAGGCAGAGGTTCCGTCACCGAGCGGATAACTGACGAATCCGGTCCAGCTGCCGCTCAGATACACGGTTCCCGCTTCGCCGATCGCAGCGATGTGCTCCTGCGAGAGATCGGCGCTGGTGTCGGCGTTGGCTGCGCCTGCTCCGGCGAGCATCGACGCACCCGTGAGGGCCAGAACCGAAACCAGCGCAATCGAGGAGCGCCGACCTCGCGGTGCGCGCTCGGTCGCAGACGGAACTTTGGGCGAAATGGTGGGCAACATTGCACAACCTCAATTCGGCCATCCATCACACAGCACACCGGAGACGGATGGCAGGAATTCCTCGGCGGCGCGGATATTTCGAATTGCCCTCACAGTAGTAATGCGGATGCCACCCGGGAATCCCCCAGAACGGGGAATTGTAATACCGACCGCAGCAACCAGAACTATTTGCGAATGCCGATGCGCCGCCGCCGGTCGTTCGAGATGTGCAGGTCGCGCCCGAGCCGCCGATCGCCGTGATACAGGATGCCCTGCCAATCGACGGGCTTCGAAGGGTCGACCAGGCTGGCACGTGCCACGTTCTTGGGTTTCTTCTCAACGAAGAGAAAGCTGAGAAAGCCGAGCCAGGTGTCGGTGACCGAGTGCCTGATGCCGATGTACGCACGGATGGCGCCGGCCGTCATGACGGCGTTGAAGCCCGCGAACAGCGCGTTGCCCCAGTTCTGCTCCGCAACGTCGCGGTAGAGGGTGAAAAGCGAGTACGCGACGATCAGATACGGCACGATCACGTAGAGCGCGGGTGCCGCAGTGCGGTTGATCACCTTCGGCGTGCGCACGAACGGGATCTTGTCGCCGGTGAGCATCTGCTGGAACGACTTCAGCACACCCGCGAGGTTCACGGGCAACAGCACCAGGTTGAAGCCGTAGATGCGGAAGATGTCGCTGAACCGGTGACCTGACGCACGCAGGTCGAAGCCCATCGCGATGAAGTAGGGCAGCGACGCCAGAAAGATGAAAGGGCTGAGCAGCAGGCTGTTGTAGGGGTATGCGAGCAGAAACAGCAGGCCGAAGCTCGCCCAGGCGATCGAGGCCATATAGTTCACTCGCAGTGCGATCTCGCTGAGCATGACCCGCTCGTGGCGGTACCGCCGCTGGCGCAGTTGATCCCAGAACTTCGGCAGGATGAGCAGGCCGCCGTCGGCCCAGCGTCGCCGCTGCACGATCAGCGACCCGAAGTCGGGCGGTGTGGCGCTGTAGCTGAGGCGTTCGGGGTAGTTGACGAGTCGCCAGCCGTGGGTGCCCAGGTCGATGCTCGACTCGGTGTCTTCGATCACGGTGCGGTCTTGGATGAAGGTGCTGATCTCGAAACCGCCGACCACTTCGGTCTCGACGATGTCTTGCAGGGCGACTTTGCGGATGACGGCGTTCGCGCCCACCCAGAAGGTGGCGTTGTAATAGGTCATGCCCTGGTGCAGCAGGTGCTGGATGTCGGTGGTTGCGCCGGCGACGCGTTCGATACGTGTCGGGGCGCCCCGGTACGACGAGTACGGCGTCTGGGTCACGGCGACACGCGCGTTCTCAGGCTGTTCGAGCAAGTAGACCAGGCGCAGACAGTAGTCGCGCAGCAGCAGGGAATCGGCGTCGAGGGTCAGAAGGTACTCGGAGTCGGGGATGACCAGATCGGGTGCGACGCCCTCTGGGGCCGGGCGCAACACTATGCCGCCGTCGGCCACCTCCTCTACCCACGACATGCCCATGATGCCGATGTAGGAGTTGAGATTCATGGCCTTGTTGGCCTCATGCGAGAGCGAGCGGTACTTCTTGCGTTCGAAGTAGTCGACCTGCACCCCGAAGATGCGTGTCAATCGCTGACTCAGCGTGACGATGCGGTCGGCCGTGGGGAAGTCGTCTTGAGCCAGCGATCCTTTGAGGGCCAGAAGGGTCAGGCGCAGTTCTCGAGCGAGCCCCATGATCACCTGCTCGACGAAGAATTCGTCGACGTGATTGTCGACCACCTCGCCTTCTGCCATTTTCTCGAGCCAGGCGGCGGCATGTTCGTACTCGTCGGCCAGCGCGGCGACATCGGCGCGTTCGACGCTGTCGGTGAGTCGTTGTCGGTGCGATTCGAGTGCTGCCTCGAAGAGCGCCGCCGGTTCGGCCAGCCGTGTATTGATCTCGGCTGCGAGCTCGCGCGTGGCGTTCAGGGTGTGCAACACGGTCGGATCCGTCGGGTACGGCGAATCATCCAGCAGCAACACCACCCGCAATGCGGGAAACTCCTGCAGTGCAGCAGACCACAGGGTGCCGCGCACCACCCGCGTCTCCTCGGCGTACGACGGAATCAGCACCGTCACGGCGCGCTCGTACTCGCTGAAATGCCGATCGAGTTCGCCGCGCGGCACGCGTACATGCAATTGGAAACGGTACATCGCGCCCTGCCGCGCGATCAGATACATCAGAGCAGAGAAGATCAGAAAAGTGACGACGACGACGTAGCTGACGGCCTCGATGGTGAACCGGAACCCCGCGTTCGGGTTGTTCACGAATTCGCGCAGGATCGTCGAGATCAGGTAGACCAGCCAGAACACGACCGTCGCTACGATGGCGAGACGACCGAGAGTGACCGCTCGCCCCGAGGGAATCGGATGAACGATCGGCAGCGGCTCGCTGCGACGCTCAGCCCCCCATTGGCGGCGCCTCGCCTGTATGTCTTTTTTCGTTTCCGTCATCGCTCCCCAGCGAATTTTGCACAGGTCTTTTCCCGCTTGTGCAGTATAGGGCTGATTTCATGGCAGTGTATGGAGAGAAGAATTGCGAAACCTCGGGGGAGACCGGTGTCAAAACGCTTTCCCGGCAGACGGCTGTCTGTCGTGCGGCTGGTCGGCGTCATCGTTGTGGTCGTGGGGCTGGTCTTCGCGGGTGTGCAGGGCTGGCGCTGGCTGGTCGACGAACGAACACCCACCCCGCAGCCATGGCTGGCCGGTTATGTCGATGTGACGGCGACGCCCGCGTATGCCTTCGAAACCCCGGTCTCGAAGGCCGCGTCGAACGTGGTGCTGTCATTCGTGGTCGCCGACAAGACCAACGCCTGCGTTCCATCGTGGGGCACCTATTATTCGCTCGACCAGGCCGAGGCATCCCTCGACCTCGACCGCCGCATCGCACGGCTGCAGCAGCAGGGCGGCTCGGCGATGGTGTCGTTCGGCGGGCAGGCCAACAGCGAGCTCGCCACCGTCTGCACCGATGCGGATGCCCTGCAGGCCGCCTACGCCCAAGTCGTCACCCGTTACAGCCTCAGCACCATCGATCTCGACATCGAAGGGTCTGACCTCACCGATACCGCGTCAGGCGCACGCCGAGCGACCGCGATCGCCGCGCTGCAGAAGGCGCAGGAGGCCGAAGGCAAGCCGCTGGCGGTCTGGCTCACCCTGCCGGTCTCGCCGACAGGGCTGACGGCCGATGGCACGGCCGCCGTCAGCCAGATGCTCGCAGGCGGGGTCGACCTTGCCGGGGTGAACCTGATGACCATGGACTATGGCGGCGCGCTCGCCGCCGGCCAGTCGATGTCGGCCGCATCCATCGCCGCCTTGCAAGCGACGCATGACCAACTGCACACCATCTATGCGCAGCGTGGTGTCGAGCTCAGCTCGAAGACCCTTTGGAACAAGCTCGGCGCCACCCCGATGATCGGTCAGAACGACGTGCCCGGCGAGATCTTCAGCCTGGACGACGCCTCGGCACTGAACGCGTTCGCGGTCGCCAACGGCGTGGGCCGCATGTCGCTGTGGTCGCTGAATCGCGATCAGACCTGCAGCGCGAACTACCCGGATGTGACCCAGGTATCCGACTCCTGCAGTGGCGTCAATCAGAATGGGCAGAGCTTTGCGACGGTGCTCGCCGCTGGATTCAGCGGTAACCCGAACGAATCCTCTGACACCGTCACTACCTCCGAGCCCACGCCCACGTCCACGCCCGCACCCTCTGCTTCGGCGCTCGCCGACGACCCCGCGACGAGCCCATACCAGATCTGGTCGCCCGATGTCGCCTACACTGCTGGAACCCGGGTGGTGTGGCACCACAACGTCTACGTCGCGAAGTACTACACGATGGGCGATCTGCCCGACGACCCGGTGGTGCAAGCGTCTGCGACGCCCTGGCAGCTGGTCGGCCCTGTGCTGCCCGGAGAAACCCCGGCGCCGGTGTCGACCTTGCCGCCCGGAACGTATCCCGACTGGTCGGGAACGCAGGTCTATACCCAGGGCGACCGCGTGAACTTCGACGGCGGTTACTACGAGGCGAAGTGGTGGACCCAGGGCAACAGCCCGGCCGCGGCGGCGGCGAACGACGGAAGCTCGCCGTGGGCGAAGCTCACCGACGACCAGGTGCGCGCCGTTCTCGGGCTGCCGCCGCTCACGCCGCAGCCCACTGCACCCGCCGGCTGACGGCTAGGGTGGGGATCCTATCCGCGTCGGTCAGGAGGATCTATGTCTCACGTTCGTGTTCACAACTTCTCGGTTTCACTCGACGGTTTCGCGGCGGGAGAAGGGCAGACCCTGGAGGCACCCTTCGGGCATGCGCAGGGCCGACTCGTCGAATGGTTCTTCGGCACGCGAACGTTCCGCTCGATGAACGGTGAGCCGGGCGGCAGCGCCGGGGTCGACGACGCGTTCGCGAGCAACTGGGGGCCGGGTATCGGCGCCGAGATCATGGGCCGCAACAAGTTCGGGCCGCAGCGCGGGCCGTGGACCGATGAGGAGTGGAAAGGCTGGTGGGGCGACAATCCCGTCTTCCATACTCCTGTGTTCGTGCTCACGCACCACCCCCGCCCCACCCTCGAGATGGAGGGCGGCACCACCTTCCACTTCATCGATGCCACTCCGGCCCAGGCGCTCGAGGCGGCGCGCGAAGCCGCCGGGGGATTGGATGTGCGGATCGGCGGCGGGGTGGAGACCATCCGCGAGTTTCTTGCTGCCGATGTGATCGACCACCTGCATCTCGTGCTCGTGCCGATCGTTCTCGGGCGGGGCGAGCAGCTGTGGAGCGGCATAGAAGATCTTGAAGCGCGATTCGACGTCGAGTCGGTGAGCTCACCGAGCGGAGTCACGCACCTCACCTTCACCCGTAAGGGGCGGTAGAACGAGCTCTGCCTTCCGGTCGACGCTGTGGCGTACTAGCCTGTGCGTGCACGACGACTGTGCGCGTCGGGCGGGTAGGAGATACCGTGTGCCGCTGGTTGGCCTACACAGGAGAGCCGCTTCGGCCCTCGACGGTCGTGCTGGATGCTCAGCATTCGCTCGTCGCCCAATCGCTGAATTCGCCGCTCGGCAACGAGACGGTCAATGGCGACGGGTTCGGGTTCGGCTGGTACCCCGACGGGTCTGTCGCCGGCAGTGTGCCGGCCTTGTTCCACTCGATCGAGCCGGCCTGGAATGACACGAACCTTCGCGAGCTGACGACAGCCGTCGAGAGCCCGCTCTTCTTCAGCCACGTTCGGGCCGCCGCCGGTCCGCCGATTCAGCAGACCAATTGCCACCCGTATCGCTACGGCAACTGGCTGTTCATGCACAACGGATTTCTCGCGGAGTTCAGCAAGGTCAAGCGCGATCTGGTGTTCGCCATCGACCCGTCGCTGTATCCGCACGTGCAGGGCACGACCGACTCCGAGATTCTGTTCCATCTTGCGCTCAGCCTCGGGCTGCGTGACGATCCCATAGCGGGGCTCGCGGCGGCCATCACCATGGTCGAAACCGTCGGCCGCGAGCACGGCATTCCCTTTCCGATGCAGGGCACGATCGCCGTCGCAGACGGAGCCACCATGTGGGCGTTCAGATATTCGTCGCAGGGCGCGTCGCGCACGCTGTTCCACTCGGCCGATATCACGACGCTTCACGAAATGTATCCCGACCAGGCGCGGCTCAATCTCTTCGGGCCGACGGCGAAGTTGGTGGTCTCTGAACCGCTGAACGACTTGCCGGGAGCCTTTCTCGAGGTTCCGGAAGGCACCGTTGTGACGCTTGATGCCAGCGGATACCATCACGAACCGTTTCTCGTGGCAGCATAAGGAGCACACGACGAACGTTTCGAAGGACGACTCCCACCATGACTGTCATCAAGATCAATGCCATCACCGTGCCCGCCGATAGTGGCGATGAACTGGCGCAGCGCTTCGCAGCTCGCGC
>JAODBB010000086.1 GCA_025463745.1 Subtercola sp. | reverse complement strand
GTTGAATCGAAGCATGAAACGAGCAATACTCACTCCTCCTGATGATGGTGACGATGGCGATGATGGTGACGATTACCCCGACCGTCACCCGTCCACCAACCCTGCTTCTTCCCCTGGCGCGTCAGCGGCCACATCGCGCCTCCTGATTCGTGAGGAGTACACGGCCGCTGTGACTGCGGTGATCGATGGCGCCCGCGAGATAGCTTCCGCGCAGGCCGCGCAGGCGGCCCGGGTCGAGCAGGCCCGGCTGGCGTGTCTGGCGGTGGGTTTCACCGACCAATCCAGCGGCGGCCCAGCCTGGACACCGGATGTCGTCACCCAGCGGATTCTGGTGACCGAGCTCGCGGTGGCGTTGCGTTTGAGCGAGTCGGATGCCCGCCGCTTGGTCGATACCGCCGAAGGCCTCACCGGCCCGTTCACCGACACCCGTGCCGCACTGGAGGCAGGGTTGATCTCGTATCGGCACGCAGAGAAGATCATCCACCACTCGGCAGCCCTGCCGCCGGAGTGCCTGGCCGATTACGAAGCCGGGCTACTACCCGTCGCCCGGAAGGTGTCGGTGCAGCGCCTGACCCGGCACGCCCGCGCCGCGATCGAACACGCCCAACCCACGACAGCGATCGGCCGGCACCTGGCCGCGGCCGCGAACCGGCGGCTGAGCCTGGAACCCGCAGCCGACGGGATGGCGTTCCTGACGCACTACCTGCCCGCGGTGGAGGCGGTTGCGATCTTCAACCGTGCCACCGACCTCGCCAAGGGTCTGAAAGCGGCGTCGGATCCGCGAACGCTGACCCAACTCCGGGTCGACACGTTGACCGATCTGATGCTGAACAACGAAACCTGCATCCCCGGCGCCACCAGAGGTATCCGCCCGCACATCAACGTCACGGTACCCGCGCTCACTCTGCTCCGGCACCAGCCGCACAACACCGGTACCGACGCTGAAGCGAGCGCCGACCCCCGCACCCGCATCGACGGCACGCAGACCGCCGCACCGGCCACCCTCGAAGGCTATGACGCAGGCCCGGCCACCCTGGAAGGGTACGGCCCGATCGACCGGTACACCGCGTTACAGCTGACCCGGGATGCGCCAGGGTTCTACCGGGTACTCACCGACCCCGCCACTGGCATCACACTCAACTACGGCCGCACCAGATACCGGCCACCCCAAGACCTTGACCAACTCATCCGCACCACACATTCGGAATGCACCTTCCCCCTGGACTGCACACCATCGGCAACCGCAGACCTCGACCACACCGAACCCTGGGAAAACGGCGCCAACACCAGCCTCGGCAACCTCAGCCCCCTCTGCACCAGCCACCACAAAGTCAAACACCACACCGAATGGACCATCGTGCAAGACCCCGCCGGCACGGGCGTCATCACCTGGACCTCACCGGCCGGTTTCGAATACATCATCGAACCCACACCCATCGCAAGACCCACACCACACTTCACCGACCCCGGAACTAACATCGACACCGGCACCGACAGCACACACCCCGACACCTCGCATTGACGGGTGCGTATGATCATGACGACTCTGACCTCATGACGACTCGCTGATCACGGAGGTGTGTCTGAGATCACTCGGCAACGTAGATATTCGGTTGGATTCGATGCGCGGTGAGCACCGTCAGCGCGCCAGCGTAACCTGCTCGCAAAGACAGGTCGAGAAGCTGGGCAGGGAATGGCGCAGAAATCTGGGCCGCGGGTTGTGTGGGCAGCGCAGCGCTACCGGCACTATGACCCGACGGAGGATAGCTCAGCAGGCGCGGCGCATCGACCGCAGCAGTGACGGTGACGGTCGTGAGCGCAACGCGCATGCCGTCGCCCGTTGCCTTTACGACCGACTCTTTGCGGCACCAGAGGGTGAAGAACTCAGAAGCCGAGGAGGCGACCTCGCCGGGGGCCAAGAGCATTTCGGCGAGCGCTTGTGGAACGTCTTGGTCGATGCGCTCGACGTCGATTCCAACCGAGCCGGCGGAGGTGAGTGCAACCGCCACGAGGTCGGCCGAATGCGACACCGAAAGCTGCAGTGAGGTGCCCGGCAGGCGCGGCTTACCGTGTGCGGCACCGCACCGTTCGCAACGCCTGTCGATGTGAACCAGCAACGGATCGATGCCGAGAGCCCGACCGGCGGCCCTACGAGAGAGAGCAACGCCGAGAGTGAACCTCGAACGATCGGCCGAATGAACCATGTCATCTCGGCGGCGCCGTTCGCTCGAGCTCAGCAGCGCGAGGTCGGCGGCGGATTCCCGGCCGAGGTCGGTCACCCAGATGTCACAGCGCGAGCCCACCCGACAACCGTACGCTCCAATCGCATAACCGTACGCTCCAGCTCCCGCAACCGTCCGCTTCAGCCCCACAATCGTACGCGCTTGACGCGTCAGCCGAGTGTGTTATGGTTGCAGCTGCGAGCTTGACCGCGCAAGCGGGAGCCGCAGGGGGTAAACGACATTCGGCGGCCACGGCTGCAAGCGATCAGAACGCTGCAGTCACCAGAACGCTGTGCTTCACAGAGGCTGATTTTCTCAGACGCTGTGCTTCCCAGAACGCTGTGCTTCCCAGAACGCTGTACTTCCCAGAACGCTGTACTTCCCGGAACTGCGTGGTTCTGTGATGGTTGCTGTTCTGTGTTGCGGTCCGAATGTGCACGTCCGATCCACCCACACCAAGACTCACTACGAGCGGTTCGATTCGCAGCCCGGTGGAGAGCGTCACTGATTCTTTGATAACTCGTGGCATTCTCTGAAAAAGCGCCGATCAATGCGTTCGATTCGAGTCTTGAGCGTTCGACGAGCCGAGCGGTTTCCTCTCCGAGCTGACGGAGTAGGAAATCGCAGCCTCGGCCGCGCGGGCCTGCCGGCGGGTATCGACCGCCCACACGCCGACGGCACAGAGTGCGGTGACAAGCGCTGTGGCCGTGACTCCGGGCCAGCCGTATTGGGCGTATACGATCACGGCGACGGCCGAGGCAGCCGAACCGCCGAGGAAGTTGCTCGTCATGTACAGCGTGTTCAGCCGGCTCCGTGCATCCGCGCGCAGCCCGAGCGTGCGTGATTGGTTGCCGATCGAGGCGGCCTGCTGTCCGAGGGTGAGCAATACGATGCCGGCGATCACGATGCCCACGTGCAGCAGCGAGAACTGAAAGACGACGGTCGCACCGAGCAGGATGCAGACACCCCAGCCGATGAGAAAAGTCGGGCCGCGGGCATCCAGAACCCTGCCGACCAGCCGCGCTGTGAGAAGCGGGGCGAGACCGAACAGACCGAACAGCCCGGCGACCGCCACGGGCAGCGAGTACGGCGCCCCCGTGAGCAGCAGAATCATCATGGCCCAGATCAGGTTGAACGTGGCGAAGACGGGCACCTGCAGGCCGACCGACCAGCGCAGCCGCGCCTCGGTCTTCAAGAGCGACACCGTCGAGGCCAGCAGAGCGAGGTATCGGATGCTCGGCCGCCGTTCCTCCTTCGGAATCACCACGATCGTGACGAGGCCCACCACACACGTTGCGCAGGCCGCCGCCGCGTACACCCAGTGCCACCCCGCCACCTCGCCGAGCCACGCGCCGCCGACCCGCGACGTGGCGATGCCGGTTGTCATCGCCGCGTTCACAGTGGCGAGGGCCCGGCCGCGGTGATGTTCGGGAATGACGGTCACGAGCAGGGGGATGAGCACGTGCGGCGCCACCGTGAGCGCGCTCAGCACGAACGTCGCCGCTGTCAGCGTGCCAAGATCGGGCGCGAGCGAGGCCACGACCAGGCCGAGCGTCGCGCCGACGATCAGCACGATCAGCAGCCGTTTGCGGCGAACGACATCGCCGAGCGGTATCAAGAAGAACAGCCCGATGGCGTAGCCGACCTGCGAGATCGTCGCCACATTCGCGGCGGCGGCTGTCGACACCCCGAAACTCTGGGCGAACAGGGTGATCAGTGGGAAGGCGAGGTAGATGTTCATCACGGTGACGCCGCAACAGGCGGCGATCACGATGATGAGGCCCCGGTGGAGTGCCGGGGCCCCTGCGCGTGGCGAGAGGCTCATATGCGGTGAGGCTGCCTCAGTCGAAGTACGGGTTTTTCGGCGTGACGAGCCCCATGTTCTCGCGCAACGTCGACCCCGTGTACTCGGTGCGGAACAGGCCACGCCGCTGCAGTTCGGGAATGAGATGATCGACGATCTTCTCGAGCCCGAGGGGGGCGACCGGAGCAGCGAGGTTGAAGCCGTCGCAGGCGCCGCTCTCGAACCATTCCTGCATCTGGTCGGCGACCTGCACGGCGTTGCCTTTGAAGACGACGTGACCCATCGACGGCAAAACCCGTTCGTACGTCTGCCGCAGGGTCAGGTTGTCGCGCTCCGCCATCGTCGCGATGTTCTTCCGAAAGCTCGAGATGCCCACGACCTCGCCTGACAGGTCGGGTAGCGGCCCGTCGATGTCGTAGGGGCTGAGATCCATTTCGACGAGTTTCGAGAGGTACGGCACGCCGACCGAGGGCGCGATGAGCGACTGCAGCTCGTCGAAGAGGTCGTCGGCTTCGGCTTCGGTCTCGTCGACATACACCGTGGCGCCGGGCAGGATGCGGAGCGAATCAGGGGTGCGCCCATACGTGTCGAGGCGCCCCTTCACGTCGTCGTAGAACGCCCTGGCGGCACCGATCTCGTCGGCGACGGCGAAGACGCAGTCGGCGTGCTTCGCCGCCAGCTCACGGCCCGCCTCCGACTGCCCGGCGAGAAAGAGCACGGGGTACCCCTGCGGCATGCGGGCGATATTCAGCGGGCCCTTCACCGACAGGTGCTTACCGACGTGCCCGAGCGTGTGCACTCGTGAGGAGTCGAGGTAGCGACCCGACTCCTTGTCTTGAATGAAGGCGTCTGCGGCCCAGCTGTCCCACAGGCCCTTCACGACCTCCACGAATTCCTCGCTGCGTTCGTACCGTTCATCGCGCGGAACATGCTCGGCGCGGCCGAAGTTCACCGAGTCGCCCGGGTACGAGCCCGTCACGATGTTCCAGCACGCCCGGCCCCCACTCAGGTGGTCGAGCGATGCGAACTTGCGCGCGAGCAGATATGGCTCCTCATAGGTCGTCGTGGCCGTCGCGAGCAGCCCGATGTGCTCGGTGTGCTGCGAGATGGCGGTCAGCAGCGTGACCGGTTCGAAGTTCGCCGGCCGGTCGGAGGGGCTGTTCGCCTCGAAAAGGGCCGGCTTGTCCATCTGCCGCACGGCGTTGCCGTCGGCGAGAAAGAGCATGTCGAACTTGCCCTTTTCGGCGAGTTGGGCGATCTCGATCTGGTGGCCGAGGTTCATGCTCGTGTCGGGCCAGGAAGAGGGATGCCGCCAGCCACCGAGGTGGCCGCCGATGCTGCCGAGGCCGGTCATGAGGTTCATCATGCGATTCATTGGTGCTTCTTTCATGAAAATTGTGAAACAGGTACGGGCAGACCGAGTTCTTCGCGAACGGTCTGACCTTCGTAATCGAGATGGAACAGCCCGCGCCGCTGCAGCTCGGGTATTGCTGATTCGACGAAACGCGCGAGCCCCAGCGGCTGCGTCGGCATGTTCACGTTGAAGCCGTCGCACGCACCGGCCTCGAACCACTCCTGCATTTCGTCGACCACCTCACTGGCCGTGCCGGTGAAGGGCGGCGTAGCTTCATTCGCCAAGAGGTGTTCATAGGTCTGCCGAATGCTGTACCCATGCCGCCGGGAATTCGCCACGAGTGAATCGCGGATGCTCGTGACTCCGAGTATCTCGGCAGGCAACTCCGGCAGCGGCCCATCGACGTCGTATCCCGACACGTCGAAATGGAGGTTGCTGGAGAGATACTGCACCCCGAGCCGCGGCGAAATGAGAGCGTTCAGCTCGGCGTACAGCGCCAGGGCCTCATCACGGGTTTCGGCGACGTTAGCTCTGATTCCGGGAATGATCTTCAGTTCATCCGGGTGCCTGCCGTATTTGGCCATGCGCGACTTGATGTCGTTGTAGACCGCGACGCTCTCCTCTTTCGTGGCTGCCACGCTGAACAGGCAGTCGGCGTGTTTGGCCGCCATCTCACGACCGGGTTCTGATTGCCCCGCCATGAACAGCACGGGGTAGCCCTGCGGGCTGCGGGCCAGGTTCAACGGGCCCTTCACCGTGAAGTACTCGCCAGAGTGGTTCAGGTTGCGCACCTTGGTCGAATCGAGAAACTGGCCCGACTGCTTGTCTTGCGGAAAGGCGTCGGGCGCCCAGCTGTCCCAGAGGCCTTTGCAGACCTCGAGAAACTCCATCGACCTCGCATACCGCGTCTGACGGTCGGGCAGGTCGTCTTTGCCGAAATTGAGGCTGTCGCCGGGAAATGAGCCGGTGACGACGTTCCAGATGGCGCGCCCCTTGCTGATGTGATCGAGCGAGGAGAATCG
>JAODBB010000078.1 GCA_025463745.1 Subtercola sp. | reverse complement strand
CGGCCGCCAAAGAGCAGAGCCACCACGGTTTTGTTTGCCATCGATCGGCCTTTCGCCCTGGGGTTCGAGTGAGTCTGTTGTGAGATGAGGTGCAATATCCCGAGGGTTCAGCGTACCGTCAAGCACTTGGCTCACCTGTTGCACGATGGGCATGTCGACACCCCGAGCAGCGGCGAGAGTGAGAATAGGCGTCACCGAGGCCAGCCCTTCGGCGGTCTGCTGCATGCGCCCCACGACGTCGGCGAAGCTGTACCCCTGCCCGAGCAGACGGCCGGCGGTGTTGTTGCGCGAAAGCGGCGAGCTGCTGGTGGCGATGAGGTCGCCGAGACCGGCGAGGCCCGCCATGGTCTCGGGATGCCCGCCGTAGGCCACCGCGAACGCCGTCATCTCTGCGAGCCCCCGCGTGATGATCGACGCCTTCGTATTCTCGCCGTATCCAACGCCGTCGACGATGCCGATCGCGACCGCGATGAGGTTCTTCAGCACACCGCCGAATTCCGTGCCGACCACGTCGGTGTTGACGAACGAACGAAAGTAGCGGTTGGTGGCGACCATCGCGACAGCTTCAGCCGTCGGCAGGCTGTCAGACGCAATGACCGCGGCCGTCGGCTGCTCGCGAGCGATCTCGAGCGCCAGGTTGGGCCCGGATGCCACGGCGAGCCGATCACGGTCGATACCGAGCCCCTGTTCGAGCACCTGGCTCATGCGCAGCCCGGTGGCCTTCTCGACACCCTTCATCAAGCTGATCACGATGGCCTCGTCATCGATCAGCGGCTTCAGCGCGTCGAGATTCGAGCGCAACGACTGACTCGGAATCGAGACGAACACCATCGCGGCCCCCGCGACGGCTGACTCGAGACGGGCGGTCGCGCGGATGCTCGGCGGCAGATTGATACCCGGCAGGTAATCGCTGTTACGTTTCGCCTCGTTGATCTCGCGGGCGAGTTCGGGCCGACGGGCCCACAGCGTCACATCGGCGCCCCCGTCGGCGAGAATCTTGCCGAACGTCGTTCCCCAGCTGCCCGCCCCGAGAATCGTGACCTTGTGCGGAGGCTGAACGACGACCTTCACTTTCGCTCGCCTGGCCATCTACAGTGCCCCGAATTCTGATTGGTTGTGCCTGGCAGGGTTGTACCGTTCGGCTGGCGCCTTTTCGCCCCGCAGGCCTTCGACGAGCTCGGTGATGGCTACCATCACGAGTTCGGTCGCTTCGACGAGCGCACTCTGAGTGAGGGGTTTACCCCGAAACCGGGTCAGATCGACGGCGTCTCCATAGATGACGTGCACCGTCTTACGCGGAAAGACGCTGATCTTCTTGCTCCAGCGCGGCAGAATCTGCTGGGCGCCCCAGTGCGCCACCGGGATGATCGGCAGATCGTTCTCGAGCGCGATCCGCACCGCGCCGGTCTTGCCGCGCATCGGCCACAGCTCGGGTTCGCGGGTCAACGTTCCTTCGGGGTACACGATGACACCCTCACCGGATGCGGCCAGGTCGTGCGCAGCCGAGATGGCCGCACCGCCCGACGTCTTGGTGGCGCGCTCCACGGGAACCTGCCGTACGGCCCGCAACGCCTGTCCGAGCACCGGCACGCGAAAGAGCGACGATTTCGCGAGAAAACGGGGCACTCGCCCGAGCCTCCACACCGACCATCCGATGATCACCGGGTCGATGTCGGTGAAGTGGTTGGGCGTGAGCACGAACGAACCGGTCTTCGGCAGTTTGTGACCGTCGACCACCTCGAGCTTCGCTATCGCCGTCATGAACACAATGACAGGCGCTGCCAGCACGCGGAATGAGAAATTCTTCTCGCTTCGGCGCGGACTCGGGCGCGATGCCGACGCGTCGTCGCCCGCCGGCTCCGTCGCAGATTGGTGCGACATCGGCGGCGTTACGACTCGAAGGAGAAGTCTGCTCCCAGCTTCTCGAGCTTGCCGGTGAAGTCACCGTAGCCCCGGCTGATCAGCCCGACGTTGCTCACCCGCGACTGGCCCTGTGCGGTGAGCGCGGCGATGAGGTGGCTGAAGCCGCCTCTCAGATCAGGCACCTCGATGTCGGCCCCGTGCAGCTTCGTCGGGCCGGTGATGACCGCGGCCTGCTCGAGCGCACGACGGGGAACCCGACGGCCTTCGCCCTCGAGCCCGTTTTTGTGCACAGCGATGTCGGCGCCCATTTCGACCAATGCCTCGGTGAACCCGAAGCGGTTCTCGTACACGGTCTCGTGCACGACAGAGGTGCCGATGGCCTGTGTGAGTGCGACGATGAGCGGCTGCTGCCAGTCGGTCATGAAGCCGGGGTGAACGTCGGTCTCGATGACGACCGGCTTGAGGTCGCCGCCCGGGTGGAAGAAGCGAATGCCGTCTTCTTCGATGTCGAAGTCGCCGCCGATCTTACGGAAGACGTTCAAGAACGTCATCATCTCTTGCTGCTTCGCGCCGACGCAGAAGATGTCGCCCTTGGTGGCGAGGGCAGCGGATGCCCAGCTCGCGGCCTCGTTTCGGTCGAACAACGCGCGGTGGTCGAAGCCCTTGAGCCTCTCGACGCCTTCAATCAGAATGACACGATTCGGCTCGATCGAGATGATCGCGCCCATCTTCTGAAGTACCGCGATGAGATCCATGATCTCGGGCTCGATGGCCGCATTCTTGAGCTCGGTGATTCCCGTGGCACGCACGCCGGTGAGCAGAACCTGCTCGGTGGCGCCGACGCTCGGGTAGGGCAGCTCGATGTTCGCGCCCTTCAATCCGTTGGGAGCGGTGATGTTGATGCCGCTCGGCAGCTTGTCGACCACTGCGCCGAAGGCACGAAGCGCGTCGAGGTGGAAGTCGATGGGGCGGTCGCCGATGCGGCAGCCACCGAGGTCTGGGATGAACGCATGACCCAGCCGGTGCAGCAACGGCCCGCAGAACAGAATCGGGATGCGGCTCGACCCGGAGAGCGCATCGATCTCGGCGCTCTGCGCGATGGCCACGTTGGCCGGGTCGAGAACCAGGATGCCCGATTCGGGGCTGCCCGTGATGTCGACTCCGTGAATCTCGAGCAGGCGAGAGACCACGTGCACATCGCTGATGTCGGGCACATCTCGCAAGACGCTCTTCGTATCACCGAGCAACGACGCGACCATCGCTTTCGTCACGAGGTTCTTAGCTCCCCGAACGTCGATGCGGCCGCGCAGCGGGCGCCCGCCATTGACGATGATGGTATCCGAGAGAAGACCCACGCGAGCGGCCGCCTTCTGTGCATCGAGCAGGAGTGATGCGTCTTGCAGAAGAGTGTTCATAAAGGGTGCTGCCTACTTCACTGGGAGGGTCTTCGGTCGCCAGCTTGACCGGCGGCTTTCAAATTCTGTGATCTCTGATTCGCTTCGCAGAGTGAGCCCGATGTCGTCAAGACCTTCGAGCAGCCTCCACCGAGTGTAGTCATCGATCTCGAAAGGGAGCGTGAGCGCGCCTACCGACACGGTCTTCGAGACCAGATCGACACTGATCGAAAGCCCGGGCTGCTCGTCGATCGCGGCCCAGATGGATTCGATGTCGGCCTCCGTGAGCTGCGCCGCGAGAAGGCCCTGCTTGCCCGAGTTGCCACGGAAGATGTCGCCGAACCGCGAACTCAGCACTGCGTCGAAGCCGTAATCGCGCAGCGCCCAGACGGCGTGCTCACGGCTCGAGCCCGTACCGAAGTCGGGGCCGGCGACGAGAATCTTGGCGCCGGTGAACTCGGGCTGGTTGAGCACGAAATCGGGGTCTTGGCGCCAGGCGTAGAACAGGGCATCCTCGAAGCCGGTCTTGGTGACACGCTTCAGAAAGACGGCGGGGATGATCTGGTC
>JAODBB010000077.1 GCA_025463745.1 Subtercola sp. | reverse complement strand
CCGCGCGCCCGACGGTGTTCGGTGGCGGCCCAGACGACGGCACCGCGACCATGCTGCACATCGACATGGACGCGTTCTTCGCCTCGGTGGAACTGCTCGAGCATCCGGAGCTCGTCGGCAAAGCCGTGATCGTCGGGCACGCCGGGGGCCGCGGAGTCGTCACCTCGGCCACCTACGAGGCACGGCGGTTCGGTGTGCACTCGGCCATGCCCGTCGCCCGAGCGTTGCAACTCTGCCCGCACGCGGTCGTGTTGCCGGGTCACTACGAGAGGTACTCGCACTATTCGGGCGAGGTGATGCGCATCTTTCGCGACGTGACGCCGCTCGTCGAGCCGCTGAGTATCGACGAGGCGTTTCTCGACGTGGCGGGCGCTCGACGTCTGCTCGGTCAGCCCTCGACCATCGGGTCGGCCGTGCGAGCGCGGGTGTTCGCCGAAACCGGTCTCACCTGTTCGGTGGGTGCCGCTTCGACCAAGTTCATCGCCAAGATGGCGTCGGGCCGCGCGAAACCCGACGGCATGCTCGTCATTCCGGCCGCTGCGACACTCGACTTTCTGCACCCGCTGCCCATTTCGGCACTCTGGGGCGTGGGGGCGAGTACCGGTGACGCGTTGGCGCGGTTGGGCATCCGCACGGTGGGCGACCTGGCGGCGACACCGCTCGCGACGCTGAAGAACCGCGTGGGCGAGGCCGGCGGCCAGAAGCTGCACGACCTCGCGCTTGGCATCGACACCCGTTCGGTCGTCACGACGCGAACCGAGAAGAGCATCGGGCACGAGATGACCTTCGAACACGACGTAGCGGATGCCCGGCAGGTGCGCCTCGAACTGCTGCGTCAATCGGATCAGGTGGCCGTGCGGTTGCGTCGGGCGGGGCTGGCAGGCAAGACCGTCGCGCTGAAGCTGCGGTTCACCGACTTCTCCACCATTTCGCGCTCGCGCACACTGTCGGAGCCCACGGATCTCGCCCAGACGATCTCCGACGCGGCTCGCGACCTGTTCGACGCGCTCGGGCCGTTGGTTCAGCGGGTTCGGCTGATCGGTGTGCGGGTGGAGAACCTGGTCGACGCCTCCGAAGTCGTGCACCAGCCGTCATTGTGGGCAGACGAGTCGGCGCCGTCTGACGGCTGGCGCGATGCGGAGGTGACCGTCGATCGGGTGGCCGAGAAATTCGGCCTCGGCGCCGTGAAACGGGCTTCGCTGGTGCTGCCGGCGCGCGAGCATCCGCAGACGCCGCCGATCGGCAACGACCGGTAGCCGTCGCTCGACCCACAGCGAGCCGGAGGCGCGCGTATCGAAGCCGGGTCGCGTGCGCGTGCGCGTGCGCCACTGCTCTCTCCAGCGGCGGTCAGGCGCGACGGTAGACGGTGGCCGAGTGGGCGGGCAGCGAGGTGAGGGTGACGGGGGTCGACCGCACGCTTCCGGTCGGTGCGGCGTCTGCCAGAACATCCTGCGTCGCCAGCAGAATCTCGCCCACAGCGCCGTCGATGATCGGCGAATCGATCGGTGTGTCAGCGAAGTTGAAGAGAATGCTCACCGCCCCCCGGCGCAACTCGAACCAGCGAGCGGCGTCGTCGAATCGAACCGACGTTTCGCCGAATCGTGGGTCGGTGAACTCGGGGGTGCTCCGGCGCAGCTCGGCGAGCGAACGATACAGCCGCAGCAGTGCGCCATGGCGCCCCGACTCCGCCTCCGACCAATCGAGCTTCGAGTTCTCGAAGGTCTGCGGATCTTGCGGGTCGGGCACGGCCGACTCATCCCAGCCCATCCTCGCGAACTCGGCGATGCGGCCCTTCGCCGTGGCCTCGCCCAGTTCCGGCTCCGGATGCGAGGTGAAGAACTGCCACGGCGTCGACGCGGCCCATTCCTCGCCCATGAACAACATGGGCGTGAACGGCCCGAGCAGCGTCAGCACGGCCGCGATCGCGAGCTGACCGTCGGTGAGCGATGCACTCAGCCGGTCGCCCGTGGCGCGGTTGCCGATCTGGTCGTGGTTCTGGTTCGCCACGACGAGCCGCCACGACGAGGTGTGCTCGGTATCGATGGGCTTGCCGTGCGTCTTGTCTCGAAAACTCGACCAGGTTCCGTTGTGGAAGAATCCCTCGGTGAGTACCTTCGCCAAGGCCGAGATCGGCGCGAAATCGGCGTAGTATCCCGTGGCTTCGCCCGTCAGAGCGACATGCACCGCGTGGTGGAAGTCGTCGCTCCACTGGCCGCTGAGCCCGTATCCATCGCTGCCCCGCGGGGTGAATATCACTGGATCGTTGAGGTCTGACTCGGCGATGAGGGTGAGCGGCCGGCCGAGAAACGACGAGAGGGCATCCACTTCGCTCGAAAGCTGAGCGAGCAGATGCGGGTGCGAATCGTCGTGCAGGGCGTGCACGGCGTCGAGGCGCAGCCCGTCGACGTGGTAGTCGTTCAGCCACATCAACGCGTTGTCGATGATATACCGGCGCACTTCGGCAGAGCCTGGGCCGTCGAGGTTGATCGAGGCGCCCCAGGTGTTGGCTTTGGCGTCGTTGATGTAGGGGCCGAACAGCGGCAGGTAGTTTCCGCTCGGCCCGAGATGGTTGTACACGACGTCTTGGATGACCGCCAGACCTTTCGCGTGACAAGCATCCACGAAGCGTTGGTACCCTTCCGGCCCGCCGTACAGCTCGTGCACGGCGAACCAGAGCACACCGTCGTAGCCCCAATTGTGTGTGCCGTTGAAGGCGTTCACGGGCAATAGCTCAACGAAGTCGACGCCGATCGACACGAGGTGGTCGAGCTTGCCGATGGCCGCATCGAGGGTGCCCTCGGGGGTGAACGTGCCGATGTGCAGCTCGTAGATCTCGCCCCCGGCGAGCTGGCGGCCTTTCCATGACGCGTCGCTCCACTCGAATCGTGCCGGGTCGAACGTGCGGGAGAGCCCGTGCACGCCGGCCGGCTGGCGCCGCGACCTGGGGTCGGGCAGCTCGGTGCCTTCGTTGCCGTTGAGCACGTAGCCGTAATCCGCGTCGATGAAACCGTGCAACTCAGGGGCCGTGTACCACCCGTCGCCACGCGCCGTCATGCCGACCGACGTGAGCGCCATCGATTCGCCTGTGGCACCGCCGGTCTCCTGGCCGGTGCCAGCCCGACCCCCGCCGGATCTCGTGCTGATGTCGCCGCTTTCGTCGCCACCATCGGCGCGGCAACCCGCACCACCGCCAAGCTCGCGCAACCGCAGCGTCACGGAGCTCGCTCGGGGCGCCCACACGTCGAACTGTTTCAGCACCATGACTCAGGCCTCCGTAGTCGGGATCAGCAATGCGACGGGGTAGGTCTGCAGCAGCTCGGCGACCTGTATTCGTGATCCGTCGTACACGCGCCCGGTGATCACATCGACCACCCGCGAATAGTCGGTCTCGAGATGCGTGTCACCCCAGCCGCCGGCCGCGGCCAACCCGACCGGGAGCCGCGTCGCCACCGTGATGGCCTCGTCGCGGTCGAACGCCACGACGTGCGAAGCGGCAGATCCCACCGCCGTCAGCGGCCGGTACCCTTCGAACTGGCCTGGGCGGTCGCGTCGCAAGCGCAAGGCGCGAGAGGTGACCAGCAGTTTCGCGGCGCCGCTTTCATCGATCGGCGGGAGGTCACCGGCATCCAGCCGCGCCAGCATCGAGCGTCGCTGCTCGAAATCGACCGGGCGCCTGTTGTCGGGGTCGACCAGAGAGGTCTCCCAGAGTTCACTGCCCTGATACACATCGGGGGCGCCGGGGGCGGTGAGTTGCAGCAGTTTCAGCGAGAGCGAGTTCGACCAGCCCGGTTGCTCGACGATCTTCAGAAACCCCGCGAGAACCCGGCGAACCTCGTGGGAGTCGAACGCGCTGTCGATCATCCGGTGCATGCGTGCCTCGAATTCGTCGTTCACGGCGAGCCACGAGGTCGAATCGCCGGCTTCGCGTGCAGCCTTCTCGGCGTACGCATGCAATCGCTCACGCGACGCCGGCCACGAACCGATGATCGCCTGCCACAGCAGATTCTCGAGCTGCCCGTCGCCGAGCGGCGCCAGCGTGCGCAACTGCGACAGAGTGGATGCCCACTGCTCGGGCACCTCAGCAATGACACTGATTCGGGAGCGGGTGTCTTCGCCGCGTTTCGTGTCATGAGTCGACAGCGTGGTCATGGCGTTCGGGTAGGAACGCAGGCGCGCCACCTGCCGCTTGTGAAACTCGGGCACCGAGATCGCGAACTCTGCCGGGTCGGCGCCGACTTCGTTGAGCGAGGTGAGCCGGTTGAAACGGTAGAACGCCGTGTCTTCGACGCCCTTCGCCATGACCATGCCGGAGGTCTGCTGAAACCGCAGCGCCGCGATGTTCGTGGCGTCACTGAGCGCGGGCAGAATCGCGTCGATCGTCTCTTCGAGATCGGGCCGGAACGCCGCAGCCCGATCGGCTGCCTCGCGCACCTGCTCGATGCCGAATGGCAGGTACGACCGGTATACCGTGAAGCAGGTGAGAAGTTCGGCGACCGCGTCGGCGACGCTCGTCGCGTCAAGTGCCGGAAGCCCGGTCTCGAACGATTCGGAGCCGGCCGCCACCGTTCCGGTGATGTCGATGGCACCGCTGCGTTGCAGTTCGCGCACGATGCGCAGCACCTCTGAGCGCAGGATGCCGTCGGCGATGGCGCGTTTCGTCTCGTGGATGAGCGTAATGAACGACGTGGGCGCGGGTCTGTCGTCGCTGGCCAGTGCGTCATCGAGTGCATCCAGTCGCCCTTCGCCCGCCGGGTCGACCAGCACGCGGTCGAAGTCGGCGAGGGCGTCGTAACCCGTCGTGCCTGCGGTCGCCCACTCCGGTGGCAATGGCTCACGGCCTTCGAGAATCTTCTCGACGAGCACGTAGCTGTGGCCGGTGAGTTCACCGAGCCGTTCGAGGTAGCCTCCCGGGTCACGAAGGCCGTCGGGATGATCGACCCTCAACCCATCGGCCAGCCCTTCGCTGAACCACCGAGCGATCTCGACGTGCGACTCGTCGAACACCCACGGCTCTTCGACCCGGATTCCGGCGAGCGAATTGACGCCGAAGAATCGCCGGTAGTTGAGGTCGTAATCGGCGCGGTGCCAGTTCACCAATTCGTAGTGTTGACGCGAATGCACGGTCACAGCATCCGCCCCGCCGTCAGCCGTACCGGGAGCGATCGGGTAACGGTTGTCGAAGTAGCGCAGTTCGTCGCCGACGATTGTCAGGTCGGCCAGCGAGTCGTCGCCCAGCACCGGAATGCGAACCTTGCCGCCGCCGAACGCCCAATCGATGTCGAAGGCTGCTGCGTAACGCGAGGATTGGCCGTGCTTCAGAACATCCCACCACCACGGGTTAAGGGCGGGAGTCGCGACACCGACGTGGTTCGGAACAATGTCGATGAGCACCCCGAGGCCCTGCGATCGCGCCGCGGCGACAGCTTCGGCGAGGCCGACGTTTCCGCCGCGCGCCGGGTCGATCTGCGAGTGGTCGATGACGTCGTACCCGTGATCCGAGCCGCTCTCGGCCTGGAGCAGGGGTGAGAAGTAGAGCCAGTCTGCGCCGAGGTCGTGGATGTACGCCGCAGCCGATGCCGCCTCGGGCAGCGTGAACGCCGACGTGATCTGCAGCCGGTAGGTCGATCGGGGTACGCGCATGGCGGGCTCTTCTCTCGTCAGGTCAGATCAGGTCTGGTCAGGGTGCGAAGGTCTGCTCACCCCGCCGAAGGCCGGTTCGCCGGAATCACCGGCACCGCCCCCGTCATGTTGCTGAGCGACGCCGCCACCGAATGGTCGGGGTCTGGAATGTCGTGCCGATGCGCTCGCAGCACCATCATCGACTTCGGGAACACGGTGACGACGTCGCCCGGCTTGCTCGGGGCTTCGTCGGTCGCCTGCCCGGCGGTATCGATCACCACGTCCCACGCGGTGGCGTACTCCACGCTCGGCAGCGTGAACGGCACGGCCACGTCGTCGGCGTTGAAGTAGAGCAAGAAGTTCACATCGGTGACGCGTTCGCCCCGGTAATCCCGCCCGCGAATGCCTTGCCCGTTGAGGTACACCCCGACCGAACGGCTGAGCGGGGTGTCCCACTCCTCCGGCTCCATCTCGCGCGCCTCGGGATTCAGCCACACGATGTCGGGCAGCGGCTCACCGCGCCCACGCCTCACGGGCCTGCCGTCGAAGAACCTGCTGCGCCGAAAGGTCGGATGCTCCTTACGGAGTCGCATCACGGCCGAGGTGAACTCGGTGAGCGGTTCATCCGCCCGCTTCCAGTGCACCCACGAGAGCTCGTTGTCCTGCGCGTAGGTGTTGTTGTTGCCGTTCTGGGTGCGGCCGAGCTCGTCGCCGTGCAACAGCATCGGAACACCCTGCGACAGCAGCAACGTCGCAAGAAAGTTGCGTTGCTGGCGTGCCCTGAGGCTTCGGATGGCCGTATCGTCGGTCGGGCCCTCGACACCGCTGTTCCAGCTGCGGTTGTTCGACTCGCCGTCGTTGTCGTTCTCGCCGTTCGCCTCGTTGTGCTTCTCGTTGTACGACACGAGGTCGGCCAGCGTGAAGCCGTCGTGCGCGGTGACGAAGTTGATCGACGCGACCGGGCGGCGGCCCGAGTGCTCGTACAGGTCGCTCGACCCGGTGAACCGCGAGGCGAATTCGCCGAGGGTCGACGGCTCGCCCCGCCAGAAGTCGCGCACGGTGTCGCGGTACTTTCCGTTCCACTCCGACCACTGTGGAGGGAAGTTCCCCACCTGGTACCCGCCGGGGCCGACATCCCACGGCTCGGCGATCAGTTTCACCTGCGACACCACCGGATCCTGCTGCACGAGCTCGAAGAAGCTCGACAGCCGGTCGACGTCGTAGAACTCGCGCGCCAGGGTCGACGCGAGGTCGAAACGGAATCCGTCGACGTGCATCTCGACCACCCAGTAGCGCAGCGAATCCATGATCAGTTGTAGAGAGTGCGGGTGGCGA
>JAODBB010000216.1 GCA_025463745.1 Subtercola sp. | reverse complement strand
ATCATGTCGGCGATATTGGTCGCAGCAGCCGGAGGGATGCTTTTAATCTGGGCCAGCGTCGTTTGCCGCCTCGAAAGGCGCCGAAAGCGACTCATTTATGACCACGAGAAGGGGCGCGTCGTCCCATGACACAACAGATTCCCGTGCCGTTTGTTGAGATAGCGAACGTCACGTCCCGAATAGGGTCCAAGAGCCGGCCCCGTTACTAAGGCTCCCCGAAACCAGCCAGTCACAGCGGGCCGCGGGGTCAGATCATGTCTGCGTAAGCCGGGAGGTCGGGCGTCAGCGCCAGTGCGGAGATGTCGCGCCAGGCGAGCTGCAGGGCATCCACTGCCCGCGCGGTTTCGGCGGGGGACTTGTTGATGGGCAGGCGCACGAAGCGTTCGAAGGCGCCGTCGATGCCGAAGCGGGGGCCGGCCGTGATGAGCAGGCCGCGGTTGCGAGCGGCGAGAGTCAGTTGCGAGCTCGCGGGGCGGCCGAGATTCACCCACGCGCAGAGGCCGCCTTCGACGTGCGGAACGCTCCATTCGGGCAGCGCGGCCGCGAGGGCATCGGTCAGCGCGTCACGGCCGGTGCGCAGTTCTTCGCGGCGTAACAACAGCAGGTCAGCGGTCTGGCGCACCAGATGGGTGGTGGCGAGTTGCTCGAAGACGGGGGTTCCGATGTCGCTGGATGCCCGCGTGCTCAGAAGCCGACGGATCATCGGGCGTGCGGCCCGAATCCAGCCGATACGCAACCCGCCCCAGAACATCTTGCTCGCCGAGCCGAGGGTGATGACGTCGCCGAACGCGCCGAGCGGCGCGAAGTCGGCGGAATTCGGGCGGTCGATGTTCAGTTCGGCGGTGGTCTCGTCAGCGACCAGAATCGTGCCGGAGCGTTCGGCGGCCTCGACCAGGCGGCGGCGAAGGTCGTTGCTCATCGAGGCGCCGGTGGGGTTCTGAAAGTCGGGCATGAGGTAGGCGAGGGTGGGGGCGGTGCGTTCGAGGGCCTGAAAGAGGGCTTCTTCATGCCAGCCCCCGGCGGCATCCTGGTCGGCAGACGTGACCGATACCGGCACGAGCCTCGCCCCCGCCGCGATCAGCGTGTCGGCCGCGTGCGGGTACGACGGAGTCTCGACGAGCGCCCGATCGCCGCGCGCGAGCAGCGTGCGCGCCACGAGGGTGAGCGCCTGCAGCGCGCCGCTGGTCACCATGATCTCGTCGGCGTGCGTCGGCAGCCCGCGTGCGGTGAAGCGGTCGGCGATGGCCGCGCGCAGCTCCGGCAACCCGAGGGGCTCGTAGCCGAGCGTGGCCAGGTGCGGCGCGATCTGGCGGGCAGCCTGCTGCAGGGCCGCATCCACCCCCGCAACGGCGGGCAGCGCCGCCTGCGTGAAGTTGATCACGCCCGTCGATTCGTGCGGATCACCGCGGTCGACCGCCGGGTTCTTCGCGATACTGCCCGAGCCGCGCACGCTTTCGAGGTAACCGGATGCCCGCAGTTGGGCATACGCGGCCCCAATGGTAGAGCGGCTGAGCGAGAGCCGCTCTGACAGCTCACGTTCGGCGGGCAGGCGGCTGCCGCCCGGGATGCGCCCGTCTGCGATGAGCAAGCCGATACGGTCGGCGAGCGCGCGGTAGGCGCTGCCCTCGGTGACCCACTCGCCGAGCATGGCGTCGAGGGCTCGGGCGGAGAGGTGGAGCGCGGTCATCGGGCCAGTCTATCGAATTGGTCTGTTGACGCCATGCCAATTGTGCAATTGGATGGGAATTGGCCTCTACGGCGACCGGAAATACCGGTTCGTGCGGCCTGACTGGGCGAATGGAGCGTGGTGCGATGATCTTTCTGATAGTTCTCGGCGTGATTGGCCTGGTGGGTATCGCCGCCTGCGCCTACGCCGTCAGCAAAGACGGGTACGGGCCGGTTCGCACGCGCAAAACGACGTACAACCGCTTTTTCTAAGGAGCCCGCCGCATGAGCAATGAACATTCGACGCCTGTCGAACCGAGCGCTCGGAGGATTTCGCCCGCAGCATCCGCAGCATCCGCGGCGCGTAGCCGCCCTTTCGCCCAGGTCGACGTGTTCTCGGCGGTGCCGTACCGCGGCAACCCGCTCGCGGTCGTGCTCGACGCAACCGACCTCGACGACGCCGCGCTCGCGCGATTCGCCGCCTGGACCAACCTCTCCGAGACCACCTTCGTGCTCCCGCCGAGTGAGGCCGGCGCAGCAGCCGGAGCCGACTATCGCGTTCGCATCTTCACGGTGAGCCGCGAGTTGCCGTTCGCCGGGCATCCGACCCTCGGAACCGCGCACGCCTGGCTCGAAGCGGGCGGAATCCCTCGAGCCGGCGATACGATCGTGCAAGAATGCGAAATTGGTATGGTGCCAATTCGCCGCGACGGATCGCGCCTCTCGTTCGGAGCCCCGCCGCTCATCCGCAGCGGACCCATCGACCAGGCCGATCTCGAACGCATGGCTGCCGTGCTGCGACTGAACGTCGCCGACATCGTCGACTCGAACTGGATCGACAACGGTCCGGGCTGGGCCGGCCTCCTGCTGCCCTCGGCCGAAGCGGTGCTCGCCCTCGAGCCTGACTTCGCCGCGCTCGCCGCCAACTCCATCGGCGTGGTCGGCCCGTATGCAGACACAGACACAGACACAGACACAGACGCCGACCCAGACGCAGACGCCACCGCCGGGCATCCTCAGTTCGAAGTGCGCGGCTTCGCCGGCAGCGCGGGCGTCACCGAAGACCCGGTCACCGGCAGCCTGAACGCGAGCCTTGCCCAATGGATGATCGGGGCCGGCCACGCACCCACCTCCTACCTCGCCGGGCAAGGCGCCCGTCTGGGTCGCGATGGGCGGGTGCACGTCGAGCAGCTCGGGGCGCAGGTGTGGGTCGGCGGAGACAGCGTCACGTGCATCGCCGGCACGGTCATCCTGTAGCTCGACAAGCCAGCCGCGCGCCCGCATCCCGCGGCACCCACTGCGCGCCCGCATCCCGCGCCACCCACGGCGTGCGATGATGAATCGGTGACACCCCAGCTCCCCGACAGCGTGCGTGCTCGCCGCCGG
>JAODBB010000064.1 GCA_025463745.1 Subtercola sp. | reverse complement strand
CCGAACTGACCCTGCGAGCGCTCTGCGACTCGGGCCGGCCGGGCGAAGCACTGGCCGAGTATGAGGCGCACCGCCGGCGCCTGCGTGATGAGCTGGGCACCACCCCGAGCACCGAGCTGGTCAGATTTCACACCGAGCTGCTCCGAAGTGAGCCGGGCGATGGCCACGACGACACTGACGACGATGGTGACGAAGACCCCACCGACGTGGCAGCCCAGTCGAAGCAGAGTCGTTCGGCCGATCGGTCTGGCCAGACGGGCCGCGCCCGTGATTCGGCCGGCCTGCAATCTCGCCCCCCGGTGCGCCTGGGCGTCAAGGCCCCACCGAACGCGCTGATCGGCCGCGAACGCGATATAGCCGCGCTCAACACGCTCATCGGGCAGGCCCGCCTGGTGACGATTCTCGGTGCCGGCGGGTTGGGTAAGACGCGACTCGCTCAAGCCCTGTCGAATGACGGCGCACGCGGAGAGACGGCCGTCGTCTTCGTCGAGCTGGCCAGCGTTCGGAGCCCCGTCGACCTGCTGATCGCCATCGCTCAAGCGTGTGGAATCAGGGAGGCGCAGGCAGCGAACCGGCTGGCCGATCGTGCCAGCAAGGGTGATCTCAACTCGCGAATTCTCTCGCGATTGAGAGAACAGCCGACTCTGCTTGTGCTCGACAACTGCGAGCACATCGTCGACGCCGTCGCTGCATGGGTCGCCGACAGCCTGGAACAGGTTGCGGCGCTGACGATTCTCGCGACGAGCCGCGCACCACTGCAGGTCGCAGCCGAGCGTGTCTACCCGCTCGAGCCTCTCAGCAGCGTAAGTCCGCGCCTCGGCGGCGCCGGCAGCAGCGGAGGCAGCAGCAACCCCGGCAGCGCCAGCAGCAACGACAGCAGCAACGCCAGCGACCCCGACAACCCCACCGCGCCGTCTGAACCCGCTTTCGGCCCCGCCGTGCAGCTCTTCGCCGAACGGGCGCGGGCGGCACGTCCATCCGTGATTCTGAAGATCAGCACGGTCGAACGACTCTGCGACCGCCTCGACGGCATGCCGCTCGCCATCGAGCTCGCCGCCGCCCGTGTGCGGTCGATGACAGTCGACGAAATCGAGCGCCGGCTCAACAATCGCTTCGCGCTGCTCACCGGCGGAGACCGCAGCGCGCCGGAGCGGCACCAGACCCTGCTGGCGGTCATCGACTGGAGCTGGAATCTGCTCACCGATCGCCAACGCCATGTGGTGCGCCGCCTCTCGCTGTTCGTCGACGGTTTCAGCGACGAGGCCGCTGAGGTCGTGGCACAAGGTTCGGCCGCCGACATCGCCGACGACCTCGACGCACTCGTCACTCAATCGCTCCTCTCGGTCACCGAAAGCGACATCACCGGCCGCATAAGGTACCGCATGCTCGAAACCGTACGTGAATTCGGGCAGATGGCCCTGGTCGATGCCGGCGAAGATGCGCAGGCCGCCGCGCAGATGGCCCGTTGGGCATCAGACTTAGCGGCCGAGTTCGCCCCGAGGTTCAACGGCGAGACACAGGTCGATACCTTTCGCCGGGTACGCGATGAGCAAGACAATCTGCTCGACATTCTGCGCCGCGCGCTCGAACACACCGACG
The DNA here is from genome assembly GCA_025463745.1 of Subtercola sp. Taxonomy (GTDB): domain Bacteria; phylum Actinomycetota; class Actinomycetes; order Actinomycetales; family Microbacteriaceae; genus Subtercola. The sequence continues at coordinate 14,106 of JAODBB010000064.1, read as the reverse complement.
CGCGCACGGCGACATTCGTGTTCTCACTGCTCTGCTCCTACTGGACGATTCGCGGTGAGCACTGGGAAGTGGTGGGCTTCGGCCCTGCCTTCTTAGACGCCACGACGGGCTATGACCCGACGGCGCCGAGCGATCCAGATGCGGCTCCGGATGATCGCGCCCAACTCGCAGCCACCGAAGCTCTGACTCGTTGCCTGGCGACCGTCGCTGCGGTCAGCATGGTCGGCACCGTTCGAACTTTGGCGCGGGCGCGTTCTCGTCTGAAGAGACTCGCGCGGCTCGACGAGATCTCTGAAGAGCGGCTGAAGTCGGCAGCGCACATGATCATGCACGCCAACGATCAAGAGGCCATGAGCACGCTGCAGGCCGAAGCCCGGGATTCGGCTGACCTGATCACGTCGGCGTACGGCTATCTGATGAGCACTCAACTGATGGAGAACGAGGGCGACGTCGATCGAGCGTTGTACTTCGCTCAACGTGGTTACGAGAAGGCCGTTCTCGGCCACGATGTGTGGACGCAATCGATGACCGCTTCGATGATCGCACAATTGCACGGGCAAGCCGGAGACGCCGAGCGAGGGTTGTTGTGGGCGTTCCGCGCCCGCAAGGGGCTCATTCTGCTGAATGCGGAAGACGATCTGCAGCAACTCGAATGGTTCATCGCGATGAACCGTCTCACCACCGGTCAACTCGATGAGGCCGAGAAGGCCTTTCGCGCGCTCGCCGAACGGGTGAGCGCAGTCGATGCCACCTCGATCGAGAACATCTTCACCCACGACCTCGTCTCGATCGGCTGGCTCGGTCTCGCTGAAATCGCTCGTCAGCGGCGCGAGCCACGCGCAGCTATGGCTCACTTCCACAACGCACTCGACGAATACGGCAGATCGAGCGATCGCGTCGCACCCTGGTATCAGATGATCGGCGGCGCCTACCTGGCGGCCTACTCGATCGACGGGTGGAGTTCGGCCGAGGGTGAAGCCGACTACGCCCGCGCTGTCGCGCGTCGTGTGCGTGCGCGCATCCTCGCCGGTGCTCGTTTACGCCCGCAATTCACCGACAAGCCGGTGCTCGGTTGTGTGCTTGTGGGCCTCTCGGCCCTCCTGCTGAACCTGGGCGAACGTTACGACGAAGCGACTGCGCTGAGGCTTCTCGCGCTCGCCGAGAAGCTCAGCTCCCGGCAAGACTCCCCCGCGATGCGCCGCGAACAGCATGTCGAACGGGCAGTGGCGCTGTGCGGGCCGGATGCCGTCGCCGATGCTCGCGCTCGCGTCGCCGACCTCAGCACGAACGAAAGTGCGGCTCTGGCCTTCAGCGTGCTGAAGGAGAGCCGCACTCTACGGGGGTGACGACTGGGCTGCTGCCTCGGGTCGAAAGGCTCACACCTTGCGCATGTACGCCCGTACGGTGAGCGGCGCGAACACAGCAACGACGGCGATTGCCCCGATGAGAGCCCACAACGCGTCGTAGCCGACGGTTCCGTTGTTCGTCAGGTCGCGAACGGCGGTCACGAGGTACGACACCGGGTTGATGTTCACGAACCACTCGAGCCAACTCGGCATGGTGTTGGCAGGCACGAAGGCGTTCGACAAGAACGTCAGCGGGAACAGGATCATCATCGAGATGCCCTGAACACTGGATGCACTGCGACCGATCATGCCGAAGAACGCCCAGATCCAGCTGATCGCCCACGAGCAGGCGATCACGAGCAGGGCGGCACCGATGATGCCGCCGAGGCCGCCGGCCGGCCGGTAGCCCATGATGAAGCCGGTGATGAACGTGATCGTGGTGGCGATCGCATACCGGAGGGTGTCGGCGAGGAGCGCGCCGGCGAGCGGAGCTATCCGGGCGATCGGCAGCGATTTGAACCTGTCGAACACGCCCTTGTCCATGTCTTCTCGCAACTGCACACCGGTGACGACCGACGTGGTGATCACGGTCTGCACCAGGATTCCGGGAATGATGAGCGGAAGGTAGTTGGCCACGCTCCCCGAGATCGCACCACCGAAGATGTAGGTGAACATCACGGTGAAGATGATCGGCTGCAGGGTGACGTCGAAAAGTTGCTCCGGCGTGCGGCGAACCTTGATCAGGCCGCGACCGGCCATCGAGAGAGAGTTCGAGATGAGCTGACTGAACGGCACGTGATTCTTGAGTTCGCGCTGGGCGCCGGGCGCGATGGTGGGGCGCAGGGTGAGGGAGGTCATGAGAGTATCTTGGCTTTCGGGGTGGAGGGGTTGGGGTCTGGGTCGGCGTCGGCGTCGGCGAGGCCTGGTTGGCTGGCGGCGTCACCGGCAGCTGCGGAAGCCGCGTCTTGGGCGTCTTGGGCGGCTTCGGCCACTTCGGCCACTTCGTCGCTAACCGAGTGACCGGTGAGCGAGAGGAACACCTCGTCGAGCGTGGGCTTCTGAACGGAGAGCTCGGTGAGCTCGATGCCGCGCTCGCGCAGCACCACGAGCAGGTCGGTGACCGCAGAAACGTGTTCCATCGGGGCGGTGAGGCGTGAGCCTTCGGGCGAGACGACGGCCGTGGCACTGAGCACACGCCCAATGATCTCGCGGGCATCCTCGACCTCTTTCGGGTCGGCCAGGCGCACCTGCAGCGACGACGAGCCGATCGACGACTTGAGCTCGTCGGTCGTGCCTTCGGCCACCACGGTGCCGCGGTCGATCACCGCGATGCGGTCGGCCAGCTGATCCGCCTCATCGAGATACTGGGTGGTGAGCAGCACTGTCGAACCGGTAGAGACGAGCTCTCTGATCGTCTCCCACATCTGCGCACGGGTACGCGGGTCGAGCCCGGTGGTCGGCTCGTCGAGAAAGATCAGCGGCGGCTGCGCGATGAGGCTCGCCGCCAGGTCGAGCCGGCGCCGCATGCCGCCCGAGAAGTTCTTCAGCGGGCGTTTCGCCGCCTCGGTGAGGCCGAACTGTTCGAGCAGCTCGGCCGACTTGGCCTTCGATTGTTTGCGGGTCAGACCGAGCAGGCGCGAGAAGAGCACGAGGTTCTCGGTCGCCGACAGGTTCTCGTCGACCGACGCGTACTGCCCCGTCACGCCGATGAGCTGCCTGACGATCTGCGGTTCACGCCGAACATCGTGGCCGAAGATGCGCGCCTCACCGCCGTCGAGCTTGAGCAATGTGGCGAGCATTCGGATGGTCGTGGTCTTGCCCGCGCCATTAGGCCCGAGCACGCCGTAGACGGTGCCGGTCTTGACCCGCAGGTCGACGCCGTCGACGGCTCGGTGTGCGCCGAATGTCTTGACGAGGCCGTGGGCCTCGACGGCCCAATCGGCGCTCGAGCCGGCGGGCTGAGCCGAGCTCAGCGGGGGCGCGGAAATAAGTGAAGTCATGTGTGAGCCCTTTCGTCAGGCGTTTCACGTTTGCGGTGACTTCACTCTGCGGCAGGGCGCTGACGCGGTACTCACGCGGCGCTCACAGCACGCTTACACTGCGCTCACGTGAGACGAGGGCCGCTCACATTGAGATCAGCGACCCTCGGGCACTCAACCCCCGATGCCTCTCGGCGAGGCTGACCTTGGCAGCGCTCGGTGAGAACGCCGTGTGCCAGCTGAGTCTCATATGAAGCCCCTGTTACGAAATCGTGACTTTATGTTGCAATACACAGTCCCGCGAGGGTGGGCGCAGCTAGCGTTGAGCCGTGACTATTTCAACTGCCACCGCCACGAGCTCACCGATACTGGTTTCGCCGGTCGTCTCGACGCAGTGGCTCTGCGACCACATCGGTTCTGATTCACTCGTCGTGCTCGACGCAACCGTATTGCAGGTGACCGGTTTCGACGGAACACCCGTGTGGCTGAGCGGCCTCGACGAGTACCTGATCAGCGGGCACATTCCGGGCGCCGTTTTCGCCGACATCCTCGAGTCGTTCTCCGACCCGCTTCGTCCGTACGGATTCGCCCGGCCGTCGGCAGCCCAGTTCGAGGCGGCCGCATCGGCACTGGGCATCTCCAACACGAGCACGGTTGTGGTCTACGACAACAGTGTCGGGCAGTGGGCCGCCCGCATCTGGTGGCTCTTTCGCGCCTTCGGTTACGACCGGGTCGCCGTTCTCGACGGAGGTCTCACCAAATGGAACCTCGAAGACCGCCCCACAGAGACAGGCCACGTCGAACCTCTTCTTTCGGGTGACGACTTCGTGGCCGTTCCGCGCCCCGAGCTCTGGGTCGACAAGAGCTTCGTCGAAGACGTCGTCAATGGGCGAGCGGATGCTCTGCTGCTCTGCGCGCTGCCCCCCAAAGAATTCTCGGGCGAGGCCGGCCTCCGCCCTCGGCTCGGCCACATCCCGGGCAGCGTGAACGTCGCTCCCGGCCGACTCGTCGACCGGGAGACACATGCGCTTCTGCGCAGCGATGCTCTGCGTGAAGCGTTCGCGCCGGTACTCGACGCGGCGCAACCCGGTCAACGCATCGTGTCGTACTGCGGCGGAGGAATCGCTGCCGCCGCAGACGCCCTCGCGCTAGCGGTACTGGGTGAATCGAATGTGTCGATCTACGACGGCTCGCTCAATGAGTGGGTCGCCGACCCCGCGGCACCGCTGCAGAGCGCCTAAGTCGCGGCTGCAGTACCGCGGCGACACGAGCTCTGCGGCAGCGCGGCAGCGCGGCAGCGCGGCAGCGGTCTAGCCCTTAGCGAGGGCGTACATCACCTCCAGCGAAGCACCGAAACCGATCGGGCGCGCAAGAGCGAGCACCGAAAGTGGCTCGAGCGCTCGCTGGGCCGCCTCGAGATAGCGTTCCTTTTTGGTCGCCGGCTCGCTGGTCGCCGGCTCGCTGGTCGCCGGCTCGCTGGTCGCCGGCTCGCTGATCGCCAGCTCGCTGATCGAGGCAGAGATCTCGAGCGCCACGGCCGACAGCACGCTGATGCCCGAGGGGTACGCCCCTTCCGCCACATCCGCATCGAGGAGCAAGCCCCTCGATGCAAGTACAGGGTCACCCCCGCCGGGTACAGCGAACACGATTGACAGCGCAGTCGACCCCTCCTCTTCGGCCGCCTCCTCGGCCGCCACGAGAACAGAATCGACGAGTCCCCGCCCGATGCGCCGGTAGCCGGTGTCGCCTGTCGCCGCGCCGAGGCGGCGGAGTGCCTGCGCGAACATTCCATAGTCTTCAAGGGTCGCCCGGGCATCCGAAACCCTCGCCCCGAGCGATGCCCTCAGCAGAGTTCCGTCGTGGTTCAGGTGGTGCTCGAGGAGAAAATCGGCAGCCTCGCGTGCGGCCGCCAGCCAGCGTGGATCGCCGAAGGCGTTTGCCGCGTGGGTCAACGCCGAAATCGCCAGGCCGTTCCAGCCCGTGAGGACCTTTTCGTCGCGTTTCGGAGGCACCTCTGCGGCTCGCCCCTCGGCATCCAACGCGTAATAGCCGCCCTCGGATTGCCGCCCTCCCACAACACTCTCCGAATCTTGCGCGGAGGCGAATCCACCATGGTCGATCTGCAATACGTCGATCAGGTAGTCGGCGATGCCCGCCGCGGTCTCGGCCGCCCACGATTCGTTCGGGTTCTGCTCCGCCGCGCTCGTGTACGCATCGAGCAGCAAAGCGTTGTCATAAAGCATGCGTTCATAATGCGGCTCACTCCAATCGGCCCGAGTCGCATACCGGAAGAAGCCGCCCTCCACAGGGTCACGCAGGTCTGACGCCGCCATCGCTTTCAGTGTGCGCACGGCGAGCGGCGCATCGGCGGCGAGCAGAAAATTCAGAACCGGCGCAACCGGAAACTTCGGGGCACCACCGAACCCGCCGTTGACCGGGTCTTCGGAGGCCTCGAGTTCGGCGACAACCTGTCGCAATTGGTCGACAGAAGGCAACCTGTAGGCTCGCGCAGAACCGGATTCCCTGTCCGATCCCGCGGAACCGGATCCCATGTCTGATCCCGCGGAACCGGGTTCCCTGTCGGATCCCGCAGAACCGGGTTCTGCGGTCGAAGCGGCCGGCGGGGCTGCGACGAGTGCGTCTGCCAGCTGGCCGGCGCTCGCTTCCAGGTCATCCCGCCGATTCACCCAGGCATCGCTGACTGCCGCCAGTACCTGACTGAATGAGGGGTTGCCCTGCACCGCAACGGGTGGTGAATAGGTTCCGGCGAAAAACGGCTTCGCCTCGGGGGTCACGAACACGTTGAGTGGCCACCCCAGGTTCTGCGTGAACGCTCCCGCTGCCGCGAGATAGGTCGCATCGACCTCGGGATGCTCTTCGCGGTCGACTTTGATGGCGACGAACCCCGCGTTGAGCTGCGCCGCGAGCTGCGGATCGCTGAAGCTTTCGCGGGCCATGACATGGCACCAGTGGCAGGTGGAGTACCCGATCGACACGAGCACCGGAACATCACGGCGCACCGCCTCGGCGAATGCCTCCTCTCCCCACGAGAACCAGTCGACCGGATTGTCTGCGTGCGAGCGGAGATACGGGCTGATAGCACTGCCGAGTCGATTGGCCATGAACACCAGCTTGCCACTTCGACGCAGGCCCGGGCATGGACTGACCCCGACGAGCCAGGGTTCGGATGCCCCGCCGCGGTTTAGACTGAAGCGCTGATGATTCTTCCTGCGATCTTCTTTCCCCCCGAGCTGCCCGTCAGCCAATTGCGCGACGAGATCGCGCGAACCATCGCCTCGAACCAGGTGGTGATCGTGGCAGGAGAGACCGGTTCGGGCAAGACCACTCAGTTGCCGAAGATCTGCCTCGAACTCGGCCGAACGAGCATCGGCCACACACAGCCTCGCCGCATCGCGGCACGCACGATCGCCGAACGCATCGCCGAAGAGCTCGGCCAGGAGGTCGGCGAGCTCGTGGGGTACCAGGTGCGCTTCACCGACCGCGTCGGCGCGAATACCCGCATCAAGCTGATGACCGACGGAATTCTTCTCAACGAGATTCATCGCGACCGCCTGCTCAAGAAGTACGACACGATCATCATCGATGAGGCCCACGAGCGCAGCCTGACCATCGACTTTCTGCTGGGATACCTGCGAGAACTGCTGCCGAAGCGACCCGATCTGAAGGTCATCGTGACCTCGGCGACAATCGACCCCGAGAGCTTCTCGCGCCATTTCGGCGGCGCCCCGATCATCGAGGTCTCGGGCAGAACGTACCCCGTGGAAGTTCGCTATCGCCCGCTGACTCCTGACGGCAGTGTTGCTGATGACGGTGTTCTCGACGATGTCGATGACGTCGATGACGCCACCGAGCCCGGCCCCGCGAGGAGAACGGGGCCGAATAACCCGGCGTCGAGCCCGAGCTCCGCCGGTGCGGCCAACCGCGATCCGCTCGACGCGGTGAACGATGCGCTCGACGAACTCGCCCGCGAAGGTGACGGCGACGTTCTGGTCTTCTTCTCCGGCGAAAACGAGATCCGCGATGCCGAAGAGGCCATTCGCGGCCGATTGAACTCGGGTGCCGGCGGAGCCCTTGGGGCCGCTACCGAGGTGCTGCCGCTGTACGGGCGGTTGTCGGCGGCCGACCAGCACAAGGTGTTTCAGAGATCGTCGGCCCCGGGCATCCGGCGCCGCATCGTGCTCGCCACGAACGTGGCCGAGACCAGCCTCACGGTGCCGGGCATCAAGTACGTCATCGACACCGGAACGGCACGCATCAGTCGGTACAGTGTTCGATCGAAGGTGCAACGGCTGCCCATCGAAGCCATTTCGCAGGCCTCTGCCAACCAGCGTGCCGGCCGAAGCGGGCGTACCAGCGACGGAATCTGCATCCGACTGTATTCCGAAGACGACTACCGGAGTCGGCCGGAATTCACTGAGCCCGAGATTCTGCGCACCAACCTCGCTGCCGTCATTCTGCAGATGATCTCTCTGGGACTCGGCGACATCGCACGTTTTCCGTTTCTGCAACCACCCGACTCGCGAGGCATCAAAGACGGGCTCGACCTGCTCAGCGAGCTGGGCGCCGTCGATTCCGAGCAGCGGAGCGGGCTGCCGACACTCACCCGCGTTGGGCGCGATCTCTCGAGAATGCCCATCGAGCCGCGTTTCGCGCGCATGGTGATCGAGTCGAAGAACCATGCGACCAGCCGTGAGGTCATGGTGATCGTGGCGGGCCTCACCGTGCAAGACCCGCGCGAGCGACCGCTTGAAAAACGACAGCGTGCCGACGAGTTCCACGCACGCTTCACCGACGCGACGAGCGACTTTCTGACTCTTCTGAATCTGTGGAACTACCTCGAAGCCAAACAGAGTGAACTGTCGTCGAGTGCGTTCCGCCGGCTCTGCAAGAGCGAGCACCTCAACTATCTGCGTGTTCGCGAATGGCAAGACGTCTACCGTCAGCTGCGGCAGCTCAGCAAGCCGTTGAATCTCACGATCGGCGAGCCGTCGGTGAACCCCGACGGCATCCATCGGTCGATACTCGCGGGTCTGCTCTCGCACATCGGTCTGAAAGATGTGGCCAAGAAAGACTACGTCGGCGCCCGTCAGACCCGGTTCAGCATCTTCCCCGGCTCGGCGCTTGCGAAGAAACAACCCAATTCGGTGATGAGTGCCGAATTGGTCGAGACAAGCCGGCTCTTCGCCCGCATGAACGCGTCGATCGACCCGGCCTGGGCCGAACAATTGGCCGGCGACCTGTGCAAGCGAACGTACTCCGAACCGCACTGGGAGAAAAAGCAGGGCGCCGTGGTCGCGTACGAACGGGTCACGCTCTACGGTGTGCCCATCGTCGCCCGGCGGCGCGTTCAATTCTCGCGAATCGACGCGCCCTATGCGAGGGAGCTGTTCATTCGGCACGCCCTCGTCGAAGGCGATTGGGAGTCTCAGCACGCCTTCGATCGCGCCAACCAGCGCTTTCGGCGCGACCTGGCCGAGATCGAAGAGCGCAGTCGGCGACGCGACCTGCTTCTTGACGACGAAGCGGTGTTCGAGTTCTACGACGAGCGCATTCCCCGCGATGTGAATACCGCCCGAAGTTTTGACGGATGGTGGAAAAAGACTCGGCACGACTCTCCTGACCTGTTGACGATGACCCTCGAATCGCTGGTGCCTGAGGGCGCGCCAGAGATCGACGAAAACAAATTTCCTACTGCGTGGCAGCAGGGCGACCAGCGCTTGGCACTCAACTACCGGTTCGAACCGGGCACCGAAGACGACGGAGTGAGCGTCACGGTTCCGCTTGCCCTGCTGCCGCGCCTCGAACCGAGCGGCTTCGAATCGCAAGTTCCGGGTTTTCGCGAAGAGCTCGTGACCGCCCTTATTCGCTCGCTGCCCAAGAATCTGCGCAAGAACTTCGTTCCCGCCACCGATTGGGCGGCCAAGCTGCTCGCCGCGCTGCCCGAACGCGCCGGGGGCGCCCACAGCAGCGGCACCGACGGCACCGACGGCACCGAGCCGTCGTCGTTTCTCACCGATCTCGCCCGAACCATGTCGCGCCTGGCGTTCACTCCCGTGACGGCCGATGACTTCGATCGCTCCCGCATTCCTGCCCACCTTTCTGTGTCGTTTCGTGTAGTGGATGAACGGGGCAAGACCCTCGCGGCATCGAAAAACCTTGCCGAACTCCAGCAGCGCTATCGTTCGGCCGCCCGCGACAGTGTCGCCCGTGCATCCAGTGCCACCGCCAACGCAATCGAACGAAGCGGTCTCACCTCATGGGACTTTACGGAGCTGCCGCGCTTCATCGACACGAAACTGGCGGGAAGTGTAATTCGCGCGTATCCCGCGATTGTGGAGGAGAAGTCCACGGTCGCTATCCGGCTGATGAGCACCCAGGCTGAGGCAGATCGGCTGAGTCCGATCGGAATTCGGGCACTACTGCTGCTCGCGGTGCCCTCCCCCGTGTCGTACGTTCGCGAACACCTCACTCAGAACGAGAAACTGATTCTGGCGACGAGCCCGTATCCGAGCATCCAGGCCCTGTTCGATGATTGTCTGCGGGCCTCCGCCGACACTGTCATTCGTGAGGTGCACCCCGACGGGCTCATTTTCACTCGAGCCGATTTCGAATCGGTGCGCGATCGGTTGTCGAGTAACGTCATGGAGCTGATGTATTCGACGGTTGCCGTCGTCGCCGCCAGCCTCGCGAAAGCGCGCGACGCCGAACGAGCATTGAAGAATGCGACGAGTGTTTCGCTTCTCTCCGCGTTGTCTGACGCGCGGGCGCAGCTTGCGGCACTCATTTACCCCGGCTTCATCTCCTCCACAGGCACGGTTCAGCTCAAAAGTTATCCACGGTACTTGACTGGGGTTGAGCAGCGCATGCAAAAGTTACCCGATGCGCCGGCACGAGACCGCGCGTGGATGACGGAGGTTCAGAATGCAACAGCCCGGTACGAAGCGGCCGGAGGCCCACTGCCGCTGCCCGGCGACGCCTTCACGACGGTGAGCGCCCCGATCATCCGGGCGCGATGGATGCTCGAAGAACTGCGCATCAGCCTGTTCGCCCAGTCATTGGGAACCGACGGGCCCGTGTCATTGCAACGCATTCACAAGGTGCTGAGCACATGAGCGCGTTCCGGCGTACCGCCCGGGGAGTCCGTGGAGCCCGCGGAGCCGGGCCGAACCTCACCGTCTACCCGGTACACTAGATCAGTTGTGAGCAGCTATTCGAACCTTCTGAAGACCCGCGGAGTCGGGCGTATCATGGCCGCCCAGCTGGTGGCTCGCTTTCCGTTCGGCATGCTCTCGCTGGCGTTTCTCCTGCACATTCAGCGGGTTCACGACTCGTACGGTTCGGCCGGTCTGGTGCTGGCGGCGCTGTCGATCGGGCAGGCGATCGCAGGCCCATTGACCAGCCGGCTGATGGGCCGCTGGGGCATGCGCCCCGTCATCAGCTCCACCATGGTGGTCTGCGCTCTCGCGATTTCGACCATCGCGCTGGTGCCCATGAGCATCCCCCTCACGATGGCAATTGCGTTCGCAGCTGGCTTGACGATGCCGCCGATTCAGCCCGCGGTGCGCACGATCTACCCGAAAATGGTGAACTCGAAACAGCTCACTCCGCTCTTCTCCCTCGATGCGTCGGCCCAAGAGATCATCTGGGTGGTCGGGCCGGTCATCACGACCTTCACTGCTACCCAGATCGGTACCGTTCAGGGCATTCTGCTTGCCGTCATTTTTCTCGTCGTCGGCGGAGCCTGGTTCTTGTCGAGCCCCGAGCTCGGCCGAGTGCGAATTCCGCGAAGTCGCCGTCGGCTCGGCGCGGTTCTCGCAAAACCGCCCGTGCTGCTCGCCACTGTCGTCGGCTTCTTGCTCGTCGCCACCTGCGCCTCTGTCGAAGCCGGTGTTGTATCGGCCTTCGGTCACGGTGGGGCTGAGGCCGGCGTGGTGCTCGCCGTCTTCGCCGTGGGGTCGCTGGTTGGAGGCCTGGCGCTCGGTCACGTACCGATCGGGCCGTGGGCGTTGGCGCAGCGCATGTTCGTCGTCTTCGTCGGTATCGGAATTTCAGCGTTGTCGCTGAACGTCTGGTGGCTGGGCGTATTCCTCTTCGTGGCCGGCATCGGCATTGCGCCGGCGCTCGCCGTGATGTTCTCGATCGTCTCGTCGAGCGTTCGGTTCAGTGACACAGCAGAAGCCTACGGCTGGGTCGGCACCGGTCAGCTGATCGGCGCCGCCGTCGGGTCGGCTCTCGCCGGATTCATGATCGACTCGCACGGGCCCACCGGAGCGTTCGTCGCCGCCAGTGGGCTCGCACTGCTGGGATTTCTGGTGCCACTTCTCGGTAGACGCTGGCACCCCGATCTGCGCGGAAAAGACGCCAGCCCCATTCCCGACACCGAGCCGATCGCAACGGTCACCGGCTGAGGGGCTACTCGCTCGTTCTCCACAATCGACAGTTCGCGCACATTTTCCCCGATTCCGGATGCCCACCGAACCGACGGCGACCCCCATCCATAATGGGTGGATGACCAGCGCACCCACTCTCACCCTCAACGACGGCAACACGATTCCTCAACTCGGCCTCGGCGTTTACAAAGCATCGAATGACGAGGCGGCTGGTGCGGTCGAGGTCGCCTTCGACGTGGGGTATCGTCACGTCGACACGGCGACGTTGTACGACAATGAGGTCGGCGTGGGTCAGGCCATCGCCCGCAGCATCCTGCCTCGATCGGAGCTCTTCATCACGACGAAGGTCTATCAAGACCGGCACGGGTTCGACGAAGCGCGACGATCCTTCGATGAGAGTCTCGCGCGGCTCGGCCTCGACTTTGTCGACTTGTATCTGATCCATTGGCCCGCGCCGAAACAAGACCGCTACGTCGAAACCTGGCGCTCTCTCGAGCTGATTCAGGCCGACGGCCTGGCTCGTTCCATCGGCGTCTCGAACTTTCACCCGCACCACCTCGAACGACTTGCCGCCGAAACCGGCGTGGTGCCGAGCGTGAATCAGATCGAGCTGCACCCGTGGCTTCCCCAGCGCGATGTTCGCGAATACAACGACGCCCACGGAATAGTAACCGAAGCGTGGTCGCCGCTCGCTCGCGGGCGCATCCTCAACAACCCAGTGCTCGATCAGATCGCCGAAAAATACGGCAAGAGCCCGGCGCAGGTGGTCATTCGCTGGCATCTTGAGCTCGGCAATGTCGTCATTCCGAAGTCAGTCACGCCATCGCGTATCGCCGAGAACTTCGACGTGTTCGACTTCGTGCTCGATGACGACGATTTCGCCCAGATCGCAACTCTAGAAACCGGTGAGCGAACGGGTAAAGATCCCGATTTCGTCGACTGAGTCGATCGCCGGCATCGGTTCTGTCGGCGCGTGTGCTCGTACCAGCGCGTGGTCTACCAGCGCGAGTGGATGCTCGCCCGAAAGTATCGGTCGTAGATGTCATGCACTCCGTCGTCGAACCGCCGCCCGAGATCGGGCAACGAGCCTGCCGCCGCGTTCGACTCCGCCTGCCCCGGGTTTCGAGCGCCAGGAATCACCGTGCTGACGCCCGGTAGCTGAGCTACCCAGGCCAGCGCGGCCGTTGCGGGTGAAACACCTTCAGGCACGAGTTCGGCGAATTCGCGTGCCGCAGCGATACCGGCGCTGAAGTCGACACCCGAGAATGTCTCCCCCACATCGAACGCGCTGCCGTCACGGTTGAAATTGCGGTGATCGTTCTCTGCGAACACGGTCTGCTCAGTGTATTTTCCCGTCAGCAGGCCCGACGCCAACGGCACTCGCGCGATAATACCGACTCCGGATGCGCGCGCAGCCGGGAGCACGGCATCAAGCGGCTTCAATCGAAACGCGTTCAGAATGATCTGGATGGTCGCGGTACCCGGCCGCGCAAGAGCAGCGAGGGCCTGATCTGTGGTTTCAACACTGAAGCCATAGTTGGCGATCGCCTCTTCAGAGACGAGGGTGTCGAGCGCGTCGTAGACTTCGTCGCTCTCGAAGACGGGTGAAGGCGGGCAGTGCAACTGCACAAGGTCGAGCGTTTCGACGCCCAGATTCCGGCGTGATCTGTTGGTCCAGGTCCGAAAGTTCTCGAGTACGTAGTTTTCGGGCAACTGATCGACACGACGACCCATTTTTGTGGCAACCGTAATCTGGTGACCCGGATTCGCTGACAAATAGCTTCCGATGAGTTGCTCACTGCGCCCATCGCCGTAGACATCGGCCGTGTCGAACAGAGTCACGCCCGACTCGACCGACGCATCGAGAACAGCCAGTGCATCCGCTTCTCGAACATCGCCCCAGTCGGCGCCCAATTGCCAAGTGCCGAGGCCGATGCTCGAGACGGTGCGGTGTGTTCTGCCGAGTTCGCGGTATTCCATGATTCAACCTTAGAGCCGGTGCGGCCGCCACGCTCGCCGTGCGGGCGCCTGCGCCATCGTTGAAGACGGGACTGGTTCTCGCCGAGAAATTCACGCTGCCCGATGGCTGAAAAAAAGTTTTTGACTTCTTTTCTGAGTGAGGCAGTTACGCCCGTCATTTGTTGAAGAAATGTCAGTGGCTGGTGTTTGACTTGGGTCATGAACGAAACCACTACCGAGTCGCCGGGCATGTCGCCGGGTACGTCGCCGGGCGACAGGATGCGCGGGCTCATCCGCGAGCTTGAGGCTCTTGGTGGGTTCCGTTCTGCCGCGCCCAGCGGGCTTGCCGACGGGTCTGTGGCTGGGTTGTCTGATGAGGATGCGTTGGCCGGGTTGGTGCTGGCGGAGCGG
>JAODBB010000062.1 GCA_025463745.1 Subtercola sp. | reverse complement strand
GCGCCTGTTACCTCGACGAGAGCGGCGGGCGCCTGGGTGCGGCGCACCGTCTCGGCTGACGCTTCTTCAGGCTGAACTGTCGAGGTGCCGCGGCCCGCTCGCGAGTTCCGCCTTACGGTGAGGTCGTAGCCGCCCACTTGAGGACGCCACGAATGCCTCACATTGGACGCAACGACCACACGTGACGCGGCCAAGCGCGCCGAGTCAGAATGGAGATACGACCGGAACGAAAAAGAGAGCCAACCGAAGGTGGCTCTCTTTTTGTGTGGTCGGGGTAACAGGATTTGAACCTGCGACCTCGTCGTCCCGAACGACGCGCGCTACCAAGCTGCGCCATACCCCGATCGATCTTCGTGCTGGTGTGAACCAGCCCGAACAACTTGTCTAGAATACCTGATGTTTGGGGTGCCGCGGTACGCGAAGCGGTTTCGCTCCCGAACATCCGCGCGTCTGAAGCGATGAGCGTCAGTGCGCTGGAGTGAGAGTCAGCAGCGTCGCTTCGGGCAGGCAGGCGAAGCGAACGGGGGCGTAGATGGATGTGCCGAGCCCCGCAGACACGTTGAGGTAGGCGGCACGCCGACCCCGTCGCCAGAGGCTCAGGCCCTTCACCTGCTTGCGTGGAATGTCGCAGTTCGTCACGAGCGCTCCGAAGCCGGGCACGCACACCTGGCCGCCGTGCGTGTGGCCCGAGAAGATGACCTCCGCACCGTGGTTCACGAAGGAGTTGAGCACGCGCTGGTAGGGCGCGTGGGCGACTCCGATGGTCAGGGTGCTGCGACCCGCGACGGTGTTGTTCTCGTGCGCGTTGTCGTCGTCGGCCTCTTCTTCGCGCAGGTCGTCGAGTGCGCCGGCGATACGTTCGAGCCTGTCGTAGCGGCGGTGCGGGTCGTCAACACCGAATAATTCGATATGGGTGCCCCGAACATCCAGCGACGCCGCCTTGTTGTTCAGGTCTTTCCAGCCGAGCGAAGCGAAAATGGCCTGCTCGCGCCTGATGTCGAGCCGAACCGGGTCGGGGTGCGCCTTCGATGGGCCGAGAAAATAGCGCAGCGGGTTCTTGAAGCCGGGCGCCCAATAGTCGTTCGAGCCATTGACGAACACACCCGGGATGCCCCGCAGCGGTTCGAGGGAGTACTCGAGTGCCTCGTAGCTGTCGACATGGCCGAGGTTGTCGCCCGTGTCGACGATCAGGTCGGGCTTCAGATTGGCGAGCGAGCGGATCCACTGCTGCTTCTGCTTTTGCCAGGGCGCCAGGTGAACGTCAGAAAGGTGCAGAACCTTGATGGGCTCGGCTCCCTTCGCCAGCACGGGTGCCGAGACGCGTCGCAAAGTGAATAGCCGGCGCTCGACGAGCGAACCCCAGGCCAGGGCGCCGACCCCGGCCGCCGCGACGACGCCGAGCGCTGTCAGGGCCTCGAGATGAGGTGATGTGCGGGCTGCCTGAACGGGCGCGGCGCCGATGCTGACCGGCGAATCACTGACCTGCCTCACTCGCAGATTTCTACTTCTTGGGGCATACGACAAGCGTAACGGGCGTCGTCGACGGGTTCACCAGGCCTGCGCCGGGAGACTGGCTGACAATCGTGTCGGATTTGCAGGCGGGGTCGGAACTGAGCGATGTGATGATGGTGAAACCCTTGAGCGCCGACGCAGCACTGCCCGTCGATTGCCCAGTGGTATCGGGGAGCGCCACGAGCTTTCCATTGCTCGTGTACACCGTGACGTTCGAGCCCTTGGTGATGCTCGAGCCACCCGGAGGATCGGTTCGGGCGACCTGGCCTGCCGGCTTATCGGAGTCGACTGCGCCACCGTCGCTGGGGTTGAACCCGGCGTTGTCGAGTTTGGTCTGTGCGGCATCCATCGACAGACCCGACACGTCGGGAATCGTGATCGACGTTCCGTTCGTCAGGTTGCGGTCGGGCGACGCGAAGCTGTCGCCGCCATAGGCGTCGGCTGTGTTCTCGTAGAAGTCTCGCCACATGTACAGCCGGGAGAGGCCGCTGTAGACGTTGCCGCTGCCGGGGCCGTCGATTGCAGTTTTTCGAATCGAAATGTGGCCCGTGACATTTCCGGTCCAGGATGCGGTGACCAACTTGGTGGTGCCGCCCACCAGCCAGACGCTCTCTTCGTTGTCTGTGGTACCCGTCTTGCCGGCGTGCGGAGTGCCATCGCCCGGGTTAGCCGGAGTCGCGGTTCCGCTCTGGATCACCCCCTGCATCGCGTAGGTTGCGGCAACGGCGATCTTCGGGTCTATGGCCTGAGTGCAGGCCGACTTCGGCACATCGACGGGGGTGTTGTTCGCGTCGACGATACTGTCGATGGCGATCGGGGAGCAGTACATACCCTTGTTGATCACACCGGCATACGCTGCCGCCATCGTCAGCGGCGCGATTTCGTTGGTACCGAGAACGGCCGTGATGTTGGTCTGAAGCGGTGTGTTATCAGCGCGGTGTACACCCAGCGACTGGGCGACGTTACGAATGTCGCAGGCGTCGAGTTGCTGCGACATCGCAATGAACGCGTTGTTCACCGATTCTTCGAACTGAGTCAGCACGCTCGCCCTGCCGCCTGCTTCACCCGCGTCGTTCTGGGGGGAATAGCTTCCACCCGTCGTGCCGTCGCAGTTTCTGAACGACGACATGTTGAACTTCTGGCCGTTGCCACCATTCACGATGTCGCCCAATGAGTGCCCGGTTTGCAGCCAGTTGATGAGCGTGAACAGTTTGTACGTCGACCCCACTTGGAAGCCCGTAGAACCGCCGTAGTCGACATCGGTCGAGTAGTTGACGGAGGTGGAATCGGCTGGCGCTGTCGGGTCTTCGGAGAAGTTCTTGTTCTGCGCCATGCTCGTCACTCGCCCTGTTCCGGGCTCGACGGTGACGAGTACCGCGCCGAGGTCGAGGTTGGGGTCGTCGTAGGGAATGTAGTACTTGACGGTGTCGTCTGCAGACTTCTGCAGGTTCATGTCGAGGGTGGTGTAGATCTTGTAGCCACCGGTGTTGAGGGCGTGTTCACGGGCATCCGCAGTCTCACCGAACGTAGGGTCTTGTTCGATGATCTTCTTCACGTAGTCGCAGAAGAATCCGGCGCCGTCGACGGCGGTCTGGCAGCCTGTAGAAGGCTGCGTGATGTTCGGTGTCACAGGTGTAGCGATGGCATCGTCGTACTGCTGCTGCGTGATCGCCTTCTCCTTGAGCATCGACGCGAGAACGTCTTTGTCGCGGCGGGCCTTGTTGGCGTCGATGTTGGCGGGGTCGTCGATGCGCAGACCCTCCGGCTCGTTGACGGTGGCGACGAGGCTTGCCGCCTGCGGAAGGGTGAGATCTTTGGCGCTGACACCGAAGTAGTACTCGGCCGCCGCCTGGATGCCGTAGACCCGGCCGCCGAAGAGCGAGATGTTCAGGTAGCCGAGAAGAATGTCGTCTTTGCTGTATTCCTTCTCGAGACCGATCGCGAGCTTCATCTCTTTGAGCTTGCGGTCGAACGTGGTCGCCGTCGCGTCGGCGTATGCCGCCTTCTCCTGATCGGGGTCGGTGATGGCTTCGGCGCGCTGCACGAGGATGTTCTTGACGTACTGCTGCGAGATGGTGGAGGCACCCGATTGGATGTTGCCTGACACGAAGTTGCCGATCAGGGCGCGGGTGGTGGACTGAACATCCACACCGCCGTGTACATAGAAACGGGGGTCTTCGGTGGCGACCAGGGCATCTTTGACGTACTGGCTGATGTCGTTCCAGCCGACGGTTTGGCGGTTCTGCTCGAAAAAGATGCGAGAAGAACGGTAGAGCCGTCGGAATTCTTGCCATACACACTTGACGTCTGGGAAAGCGCGTCAGGCTTGATGTAGGTGGGAAGGTTTTCGAATACGCTGATGGTGCTGTTGGCGCCGAGGCCAGTGACAGCGAGGGCCGGCGTAACCATCGCTGTGACCAAGACGCCAGCGATGGCGCTCATGCCCACAAGCCCGATGATGGCTCCGACCGCGCCGCTAACCTTACGTTTGGGAGCAGACATAGACCTGAGCCTAATTTACATAGCTGATAAAAAGCCAAAGGAGACGCCGTTGCCAGCAACACATGCTAAATGGGAGTACCTCACCACGCCGCTGATGATCCACAACACCGCCGCGATCTTGAACAACTGGGGGTCTGACGGGTGGGAGCTGGTTCAGATCGTGACCGGGCCCGAAGGCGGCATGGTGGCGTATCTGAAGCGGCCGTTGGCGGGGAGCGAACCGGCTGCTGCTGCTGCGTCGGCCGCTGCGGCTGCGGGGTCGTGGAACGACGGTGCAGCTGAAGCGGCAGGGGGAGCTCAGTGAGCGACGTCACTGCTCGGCTCGCCGAGCTCGGTATCGTGCTTCCGTCGGTGTCGGCGCCCGCTGGGGCATATGTTCCGGCGATCGTTTCGGGCAACCTCGTGTTCACGGCCGGCCAGCTGCCGTTCGTGGGCGGGCTGCTCGGGCAGACCGGCAAGGTGGGTGAGGTCGGCGACGGGCCTCTTACCGGGTCGGGTGCTGCCGGGTCGGTTGCTCAGCCGGTTGCCGGGTCGATTGCCGGGTCGGCTGCCGTTGGCGATTCGGGGGCGAATGCGGCGTCGGATGCTCGGTCGGGAGACCAGACACTCGTGTCGCCGTCTGACGCGAAGGCCATGGCGCAGATCGCTGCGCTCAACGCGCTCGCGGCAGTTCAGAGTGTCATCGGCTCGCTCGATCGCGTGACCCAGGTGGTGAAGGTCACCGGGTTCGTGTCGTCTGATCCGTCGTTCACCGGCCAGCCGGGCGTGATCAACGGCGCCTCGGAGTTTCTGGTCGACGTGTTCGGTTCGGCGGGCATCCACGCTCGTTCGGCTGTCGGTGTGGCGGTTCTGCCGCTCGATTCGCCGGTTGAGGTAGAACTGATCGTTTCGTTCGAGTAGGCGGGGCCGCGCCGGTCAGCCGACTGTGCCGCTGATCACCGTCATCACTTGGGCGTCGGCGAGCGTGGTGGTGTCGCCGATCTCGCGGCCCTCGGCGACGTCGCGCAGCAATCTCCGCATGATCTTGCCCGAGCGGGTCTTCGGCAATTCTGCCACGATGAAGACTTGCTTGGGGCGTGCGATCGCGCCGATCTGCGTTGCGACGTGAGCGCGCAGCTCGGCGCTCAAGGCATCGAGTGTCGTCGCGTCGAGGGCTGTCACGCCGAGTGTCGTCGCGTCGACTACTGTCACATCGGCCTCCCCGTCGTCGTCCGCGGTTTCGGCGCGCACGATGACAAACGCCACCACTGCCTGACCCGTGGTTTCGTCGTTCGCACCGACCACGGCCGCCTCGGCGACGCGCGGGTGAGACACGAGCGACGACTCGATCTCGGCTGTCGACAACCGGTGCCCCGACACGTTCATCACGTCGTCGACGCGGCCGAGCAGCCAGACATCACCGTCACGATCGAGCCGAGCGCCGTCGCCCGCGAAGTACTTGCCGGGAAACGTGCTCCAGTAGGTTTCCACATAGCGGTCGGGGTCGCCCCAGATTCCGCGCAACATGGCCGGCCAGGGTTCGGCGACGACGAGCAGCCCACCGGAGTTCTTGCCTACGGGTGTGCCCTGTTCATCCAGTACCTCGATGTGGATGCCCGGCAGCGGCACCTGCGCAGAACCCGGCTTGAGCGTGGTCACGCCCGGCAGCGCAGAGATCATCATGGCGCCCGTTTCTGTCTGCCACCATGTGTCGACGATCGGTGTCGTGCCGTGGCCGATGACGTCGCGGTACCAGACCCACGCTTCCGGGTTGATCGGTTCGCCGACCGAGCCGAGCAACCGCAGGCTCGACAGATCGAACTGATCGGGAATCTGGCGGCCGAGCTTCATGAAGGTCCGAATCGCGGTGGGCGCCGCGTACAGAATCGTCACCCCGTACTTCTGGACGATCTCCCACCATCGTCCTCCATGCGGGCTATCGGGTGTGCCTTCGTAGATTACTTGGGTGGCGCCGTTGGCCAGCGGGCCGTAGACCACATAGGTGTGACCGGTGATCCAGCCGACGTCGGCCGTCGACCAGTAGACATCGGTTTCGGGGTGGAGATCGAAGACGTTCTTGTGGGTGAATGCAGCTTGGGTGAGATAGCCGCCGCTGGTGTGCAGAATTCCTTTCGGTTTACCGGTCGTTCCGCTGGTGTAGAGAATGAAGAGGGGAGTCTCTGCCGGGAACGGCTGTGCTTCGTGTTCGGTGTCGGCTGCGGCGATCTGATCGTGCCACCAGAGGTCGCGGCCTTCAACCCAATCTATGTCGTTCTTTCCGCGCTTCACCACGAGAACGTGTTCAACTGTGGAGGGATTCTCGTCGCCACCGATTGTGAGTGAGGCGTCGACGGCGGGCTTCAACGCCGACACTTTGCCCTTACGCCACCCGCCGTCTGCGGTGATCACAAGTCTTGCGCTGGCATCGTCGATGCGGGCGCGCAGGCTTTCAGCGCTGAATCCACCGAAGACGACCGAGTGAACGGCGCCGATGCGCGCAACAGCGAGCATCGAGATCACAGCTTCGGGAATCATCGGCAGGTAGATCGCAACGCGGTCACCACGGCCGACACCGAGTGAAAGAAGTACGTTCGCTGCCTTCTTCACCTCGGCAGTCAGCTCTGCGTAGGTGAATGTGACGCTGTCGCCGGGCTCGCCCTCCCAATTGAGTGCGATTCGGTCGCCGTTGCCCGCTTCCACGTGCCGATCGAGGCAGTTGTACGCCACGTTCAGTTCGCCGTCTTCGAACCACTGAGCGAACGGCGGATTACTCCAGTTCAGCGTCTTCGTGAATGGCGTGTGCCAATGGAGCAGCTCGCGTGCCTGTTCACCCCAAAAGGCGGGTCGGTCTTCGGATGCCCGATCATAGAGTTCCGCCTGTGCAACAGCATTCGCTTGAAATTCTTCGCTCGGCGCGAAACGCCTGGTCTCATGAAGAAGATTGTCGATGCTGCCTGTCATGGTGCTCCTCTGCTCGGCGTCTGCGCGATTTCGTGCGTTGCCACGACGACCGAAGTCGCGTGCGTTAAGTATTCTCTCGCACGCGGAAGCGACGCGTTGCGCCGAATTGCAGCGGTGAAGTTTTGACGAATCATTCGCTCTCGGCCTTTCTTCCTGAGAATTCTCTGTTACGGTTTGCACCCATGTTTCGGACAGGTAAACTCTTCTCTACCAGGCTGATTTTGGCTTGGATGCACCGCAACTATGATTCCCCCCAATCATGCGGTGCTACGGCGGCACCTTTTCCCCCAAATGGTGCCGCCCCCTTCATTTAACGGCTCAGTGCCCCTAGCGCGGGCACGTTCGGGTCAGTACCGACGCGCGGGCGCGTGCGCCCGGCGCCCGCGCGGTGAGTTCGGGGTCGCGTTGACGTCTGGGTTCGCTTCCTCCTCTGTCGGAGTGAGACTGCTGCGCCGAAGTGAGACCGCTCACCAGATGGAGATCTGGCACAACAGGGCTCGGAGATTCGCCACCTGCCCGCGGTTCGGCACTCCTGCACAACCGCGACGAGTGCGGAGTTCTCCCCAGATCGGGCTCTCTTGGCCCATTGGGCGGCCGACGATTTCTACGCTCGCAGCATGACATCGATCTCTCCCACCCGTTTCGTCGCTCGGCCTACACGCGGCTCGGCCCGTAGCCGGCCGCCCGCTGGGCACCCACCAACTCGCTCGAGCGGCGAGACCCTCGCTCCGGCCGCACGTGCCGAGAGAGTTGGCTCCGCTGATTTTGGCCCGCTCGCCGCCTACCTGCGCGATCAGGCCGTCACCGATCTTTTCATCAACGGGCCGAATGATCTCTGGTTCGACCGTGGCGAGGGCCTCGCCCGCGATGCAACCTGGTCATGCCCCGGTGAGGCCGAATTGAGGCAGCTCGCGGTGAGACTGATTGCGCTGGGCGGTCGGCACATCGACGAGGCGAATCCCTGCGTCGACGTTCGTCTGCACGACGGGGTCAGGCTTCATGCAGTGCTGCCACCAGCCGCTCCGCACGGCACATTGCTTTCCATACGCATACCTCCGGTTTCGCGGCTGCGCCTCGTCGATCTCGAAGCCCGCGGGTTTTTCGGCGGCGCGGTCTCGCTCGAACTGGTGCGAGCCGAGGTTCGGGCGCGTTCGAACATTCTGATCACGGGCGCGGGCGGTTCTGGCAAGACGACGCTGCTCTCCGCTCTGCTGTCGGCAGCCCCCGCAGACGAACGGATCGTCGCGATCGAAGACGTCGCCGAGCTGAGGGTCGAGCATCCACATTTCGTCTCGCTCGAGGCGCGTCAGGCGAACATCGAGGGTGCCGGAGAGATCTCACTGCAGCGTCTCGTGCGAGAGGCGCTGCGCATGCGCCCCGACCGGCTCGTTCTCGGCGAATGCCGTGGGCCAGAGATTCGGGAACTGCTCTCGGCTCTCAACACCGGCCACGACGGGGGAGCCGGCACGTTGCACGCCAACTCGCTAGCCGATGTTGCTGCGCGATTAGAGGCGCTCGGCGCGCTCGCAGGGCTCACCCCAGAGGCGATGGCGCGTCAGGCGGTGAGTGCCATTCAGACGGTTTTTCACATCGTGCGTTCCGGAGCTCGCCGACAATTGGAGCAGGTGGGTCACTTCGCGTTAGACGATCGTGGCCGGCTCGAGGTGCGCGAGGGAGTGGGGCCGCACCGACGCCCTGACAGCGCATCAATGCATGCGGCCTCCTACCCTGGGGGCTCCGCGCTGGGCACGAATGCCTACGACATCGGCGAAGGCCGCATGAGTGGAGGCCGGCATGTCTGAGGAAATGCGGGCGAGGGCTGCTGACTCGACGCCCGGCTCGACGACCCGCTCGAGCCTGCGCGCCGTCTCGCCGGGAGATCGTCGAAGACACGACGACGTTTCAGTGCGGGGCAGGCGACGTCGAGACGGTGCTGCTGAAGGAGTGCCGCACAGACATCGCAAGCCCGCGAAAACAGGGCAGATCGACGAGGTCTCAGCGGCGGTTCACCGGCTCGCGGTGATGCTCGAGGCGGGGGTCGCTCCCGTCAAAGCGTGGGCCTATCTCAGCGAGGGCGCGACGATGGGCGGTCTGACGGTAGTGAGCACTGTGGCCGCTGTGGCCGCGCGTGGCGCACCGATCGACCAAGCCATCGCCACTGCATCGCGATTGTGTGACGTTCGCACTCGTCAGGCATGGAGTTCGATCGCCGCCGCTTGGCTGGTGGCGGCCGAGAGCGGCGCGCCACTAGCCGGCTGCCTTCGTGACGTGTCTCGGGCGTTGCTCGAGCTCGGCGACGTGCAACGATCCATCGATGTCGCCCTCGCCGCCCCGATCGCGACGGCACGCCTGATGACGCTCTTGCCTGTTGTCGGCCTCGCATTCGGCGCGGTACTGGGCTTCAATACGCTTGCGACCCTGTTCACGACTGGGCCAGGTCTGGTTTGTGCGGCCGCCGGAATCGTCTTGCTGCTGGTGTCGCGCAGCTGGAATGTGCTGCTCGTCAGAGCGGCACTTCCACGAAGCATCGCGGCAGGCATGGCGGTCGAGCTGATGGCCATCGCGATGGCCGGCGGAGCATCGGTGGGCCGGGCACGACACACCACCACGACAGCGCTGACCACGTACGACATTGCCGAACCGGGCGACGAGGGGCAAGTGGATGCCGTGATCGAACTCGCCCGTCGGGCCGGCGTTCCGGCAGCAGAACTTCTGCGAGCCGAAGGCGCGCACGCCAGACGCGAAGCGCTCAGCTCCAGCCAAAAGCGCGCCGCGGGCCTTTCGGTGAGGCTCATGCTTCCCCTCGGACTCTGCGTGCTCCCCGCGTTCATGCTGCTGGGTGTGGCGCCGCTCCTCCTCTCGGTGGTGACCTCGACGTTCACCTCACTCTGAATCGCACCGCACCGTACCGAATCATCCGCCCACGACAACCACTCAAAGAAAGAACACGAATCATGAGAAAACAGTTACGACAACCGATCACGGTCGCCGATCCCATCAGCCGCACAACGCACATGCCCCGACATCCGCTCCGCAGCAGGCTACTCGCCGCCGTCGCCGACGAGAGCGGATCGGTCACCGCCGAGTACGCGATCGCCACCATGGCCGCCGTCGGGTTTGCGGGCCTGCTGGTCGTCATTCTTCGAGGAGACGAGGTGCGCGGCATGCTGACCGACATGATCCACCGCGCCCTTACCGTGGCCGGGTGACCGCCTCAGCGCTGGCGGCCCGGTTCGCGCGAGGGGTCGCCGATGAAACGCGAAGGGTCGGTGATGAAATACGAGGGGTCGCCGATGAAAAAGGAACGGTGACCGCGGAATTCGCCGCCGCCCTGCCAGCCGCCATTCTCGTTCTGATGCTTGCGTTGGGTGCCATTCAGGCGGCGGGGCTGCAACTGCGACTAGTTGACGCGGCATCGATCGCCGCCCGCAGCCTCGGCAGAGGGGAGTCCGGCGGAGTCGCTGATGGACGAGTCGCGGCCCTGATCGGGCCGCACGAGTATGCAAGCTCGAGTGAGGGAGACTTCGTGTGCGCGAGTGTGTCGGCCCCGATTGCGTTCGGTGCACTCGGGTCGCCCGGCCTGACGGTGTCGGCCCGCGCCTGTGCCCTGGCTGGTGGCAAATGAGCAGTGCCCATATTCGGCTCGGTACCCCGACTCGTGCGCCGCGCGGTACGCAGACCCGTGCTCCGCGCGGTACGCAGACTCTTGTGCCGCGGGGTACTCAGACCCTAGCGCGGCCCGGCACGCACACTCTCATCCGGCGCGGCACGCTGGCCCTTGAGCGGCACACGCACGACAACCGCGGCTCCGGTTCGGTGCTGGCCATCGCTCTCATCGGGGCGATGCTCGCCTGTGCAAGCCTGCTATTCACCCTCGCCTGGGCGCTCGGCGTGAAGCACACCGTACAAGCCAGCGCCGAGGCCGCAGCACTTGCAGCGGCAGACGTGGCGTCGGGCGCGATCGCCGGGTATCCGTGCGAACGAGCTGCCGAAGCATCGGCACTCGGCGGGGCGTCTCTCGACTCGTGCGAGATCACCGGCGACGTTGCGACAGTGCGCATCTCGCGTTCTGTGCTCGGATTCGATGTCGCCGCAGATGCGAAGGCCGGGCCCGAAGAATCATCGAGCCCGGCAGGGGTGCCCCCGTAATGCACAAGCGGAGGCGTGCAGTGCGCTCTTCTAGTCGAAGATGGCCTGCACGAAACGGTAGTCGACGGCGTTCGGCCTTTCGCTGAGCGCGCTGTCTGCGCCGAACTCGAAACCGGTGCCCCGGGTATAGAGGTACTGCTTCGATCCGACATCCGTCGGAATCGTCAGGCGCGGCTGAGGGTCACCACCCGGCGTGAAGTCGGTGCGGATGGTCTTGCCTTCGAGGGGCCCGTCGGTGAGTTTCGCCGTATACGTTCCCGAATTGGTTGCTGACACGCTGGTCAACTCCTCTCCATTGAGTTACCCATCAATCATCCACCCGGAACCTGCTGGGCGAAATGCCCCAATTAGGTATTGCACGGTGGAGGGTGTGTATGGTGTGCCTGATGGGCCGAAGGGTCTGTCAGCTCACATCACCCTCATAATCGTGTTTCTAGGAGCGCCCGTGTCAGGCCCGAGAAAGCTCGTCATCGTCGAGTCACCCACCAAGGTGAAGTCCATCGCGCAATATCTTGGCGATGGCTACGAGGTTCAGGCCTCGGTCGGCCACATTCGAGACCTCGTCGAGCCGAAAAACCTGCCTCCAGAGCTGAAAAAGGGCTCACTCGGAAAGTTCTCGGTCGACGTTGAAAACGGCTTCGCTCCCTACTACGTGGTGTCTGACGCGAAGAAAAAGACCGTCGCTGAACTCAAGAAGGCTCTCGCGAATGCCGACGAGCTCTACCTCGCAACTGATGAAGACCGCGAAGGCGAGGCGATCGCCTGGCATCTTCTCGAAGTACTGAAGCCCAAAGTGCCCGTGCGTCGCATGGTCTTTCACGAGATCACCAAAGAGGCCATCGAGCACGCTAGAGACAACACTCGTGACATCGACGAAGCGCTCGTCGACGCCCAAGAAACCCGTCGCATCCTCGACCGGCTCTACGGCTACGAAGTCTCGCCCGTGCTGTGGCGCAAGGTCGGCCCCGGCCTCTCCGCCGGCCGCGTGCAGTCAGCTGCGACCCGGCTCGTGGTCGAACGTGAACGTGAGCGCCTGGCGTTCACAGCCGCGAGCTATTGGGATCTGAATGCCGTGCTGGCCGATCGAGCGACCGCGTCAGATGCGGCTTCGGTGCAATTCGGCGCCAGGTTGGTGCGGCTGAACGGCGATCGCATCGCAACCGGCCGTGACTTCGACGAATCCGG
This sequence comes from Subtercola sp., assembly GCA_025463745.1. Classification (GTDB taxonomy): domain Bacteria; phylum Actinomycetota; class Actinomycetes; order Actinomycetales; family Microbacteriaceae; genus Subtercola. The sequence goes on along the minus strand of JAODBB010000062.1, from coordinate 5,135 downwards.
CACCTTGAAGAGCAAGGCCACGCTCCTGAGCGAATCGCAGGCCAACGCGCTGGCCGAGGCCCTCTCGAGCCCGACCGTGAACATCCAGGTCGCCAGTGTCGAGTCGAAACCGTACACACGCCGGCCTGCCGCTCCGTTCACGACGTCGACGCTGCAGCAGGAGGCCGCGCGCAAGCTCAGGTTCTCGGCACGCCAGACGATGAGTGTTGCGCAGTCACTCTACGAAAACGGGTACATCACCTATATGCGAACCGACTCGCCGTCGCTTTCGCAGCAGGCGCTGAATGCCGCACGTACCCAAGCCCGCTCGCTGTACGGCCCCGAAACGGTGCCAGACAAGCCCCGCCTCTACACGGGCAAGGGCAAGAACGCGCAAGAAGCCCACGAAGCCGTACGCCCCGCCGGCGAGACGTTCCGCACGCCCTCCCAGGTGTCCGGCGTTCTGCGGGGCAACGACTTCAGGCTCTATGAGCTCATCTGGAAGCGCACGGTCGCTTCACAGATGGCCGATGCCAAGGGTTCGACGGCCTCGGTCACCATCACAGCCGGGCCTACCGCCGTTGCGGGGATTTCGGATGTGACGACCGCCGAATTCTCGGCGAGCGGCACGGTCATCACGTTCCGCGGTTTCATGCTCGCGTACGAAGAAAGCCAAGACGAAGAACGTAACGCCCCCACCGAGCCGACGGAATCGAAGCTGCCGCCGCTGACCGCAGGCCAGGCGCTCACAGCCATCACTGTCGATGCGGCAGGTCACGAAACCAGCCCGCCACCGCGATACACCGAGGCGAGCCTCGTGAAGACGCTCGACGAGCTGGGTATCGGCCGGCCCTCGACCTATGCCTCCATCATCTCGACGATCATCGATCGCGGCTATGTGACGCCGCGTGGCCAGGCTCTGGTGCCGAACTGGATCGCCTTCTCGGTCGTTCGCTTGCTCGAGGAGTACTTCGCCGAGCTCGTGAACTACGAATTCACGGCTGAACTCGAGTCAGACCTCGACAAGATCGCCGACGGCGAAGCCGATCGGGTCGACTGGCTGAACGGCTTCTACTTCGGCAACGAAGGCCACAAGGGTCTGCGCGACGTCATCGACAACCTCGGCGACATCGACGCACGCGCCATCAACTCGATTCCACTCTCTGACGAGATCACCTTGCGTATCGGCAAATACGGCCCGTACCTCGAGGTGATCGACACCACCGCAGCCGACCCCGCCACGGGTGAGGTTTCGCCGCCACGCCGGGTGAACATCCCACCGGAGCTTGCCCCAGACGAGCTGACGCTCGACAAGGCGCACGAACTCATCAACGCGCCCATCGTCACCGATCGGGTGATCGGCGTCAATCCCGCGAACGGCAAGAGCATCGTGGCGAAAGACGGCCGCTTCGGCCCATACGTCACCGAACTCGAGCCCGAGCCCGTCGTCGACATGGAGGCGACGCTGGCGATCGCCGAAGCAGCCGCTGCGTTGCTCGCCGAGCCGACCAGCGCCGAAAGCACGGCAGCCGCAGCAACAGCCACAACGAAGACAACGACGGCCGCGGGCAAAAAAGCACCCGCAAAGAAGGCTCCGGCCAAGAAAGCCGCGAAGGCTGCCGCCGCAGTCAAGCCGCGCACGGCTTCGCTGTTCAAGACGATGGATCTCGCGGCCATCGACATTGACACCGCCCTCAAGCTGCTCGACCTGCCCCGTACGGTCGGCGAAGACCCCGAGCTGAAAGAGCCGATCACAGCACAGAACGGCAAGTTCGGCCCATACCTCAAGCGCGGCGCCGACACCCGGTCGCTCGAGAACGAAGACTTGATCTTCGATATCGACCTGCCCGGTGCTCTGGAGCTGTTCGCTCAGCCGAAGTATGGCGCTCGCCGGGCATCCAGTGCTCTGAAAGACTTCGACAAGCCCGACCCCGAAAGCGGAAAGGCCATCAAGATCAAAGACGGCCGGTTCGGTGCGTATGTAACCGACGGAGTGACGAACGCTACAATTCCGAAGGCCGAAAGCATCGAAGAGATCGATTTCGATCGCGCTGTGCAATTGCTGGCAGACAAACGAGCCAAGGGTCCGGCGAAACCGCGTGCCACGGCCGCGCGCAAGGCTCCTGCGCGCAAGGCTCCGGCTCGAAAGGCTGCCCCGAAGAAGTGAGTCACCAGTGACTGATGCCACCGAAGCTGCCGCGGCCGAGGGGTCGCCCGATGCCGTCAGCGTCGAGTCGAATGCGGGCTCGTCGCACGAGGCGGCTCCGGATGCGCGGCGGCGCGGCCTGTTCGTCACTCTCGAGGGCGGCGACGGCTCCGGCAAGTCCACACAGGCCGCGTTGCTCGAAGAATGGCTGGTCTCCAGCGGCAACACGGTAGTGCGCACGCGCGAGCCGGGCGGCACAGAATTCGGGCTAGAGGTTCGCGAGATCGTGCTGCACAGTCGCGGGTTCATCACGCCGCGCGCAGAGGCGCTGTTGTATGCGGCCGATCGCGCGCAGCACATCGCCACGAAGGTCAGACCCGCACTCGAGCGCGGCGACATCGTCATTCAAGATCGCTATATCGACTCCTCCGTGGCCTATCAGGGCAGCGGCCGTGTGCTCGGGCCGGCCGAGATCCGCTCGCTCTCGGAGTGGGCCACCGAAGATCTGGTGCCCGATCTGACCGTGCTCATCGATCTTGACGAGTCTGCGGCACGCGCACGGCTCGACGGCGACCAGAAGCGATTTGACAGGCTCGAGGCCGAAAAAGACGACTTTCATAAGCGCGTGCGGCAGTCATTTCTTACGATCGCCGCGGCTGATCCCGATCGGTTCATCGTGGTCGACGGAACGGCGCAGCCCGCTGAGATTGCGGCACAGGTTCGGGCTCGCCTCGAGCCGCTTCTGCGGCGCGACTGAGATCTGCCACGTCGTCGGCGCTGTCGGTGACGCCAGGTAGGTTGTCTGTATGAGTGTGTGGGATGAACTGACCGGCCAGCCCGAGGCCATCGCGCTCTTCCGCGCGGCCGCCGGCAGCGCCGCCGCGCCCAGCACGCAGCCCTCGCCCACAACCTCGCCCGCCACCGCTGCCGCATCCATCGCCACCGCATCCATCGCCACCGCATCCATCGACGCCGCGAAGCAGACTGCCGCGCAGCCCCCCGCGCAGCACGCCGGCGCCATGACCCACTCCTGGCTCATCACCGGCCCGCCCGGCTCCGGCCGCTCGAACCTCGCCTACGCGTTCGCCTCCGCGCTGCTCTGCCGCAACGGCGGCTGCGGCGTCTGCCCCGACTGCCGCCAGGTGGCGGCCCGCACGCACCCCGACCTCGCGGTGCTCACCACCGACCGTGTCATCATCTCCATCGAAGAGGTTCGCACCCTCGTCACCAGTTCGCAGTTCTCTCCCTCTGTTTCGAGGTACCGCGTGATGGTGATCGAAGACGCCGATCGTATGGTCGAGCGCACCTCCAACGTGCTCCTCAAGGCCCTCGAAGAACCGCCTGAGCGCACGGTCTGGATTCTCTGCGCCCCGAGCGAGGCCGATCTGCTTCCCACTGTGCGGTCGCGAGTGCGCTCGGTTCGTCTGCGGGTTCCGAGTGCCACCGATGTCGCTCTCCTGCTGCAACGGCGTGATGGTGTCGATCGTGAGACGGCCGAACGCGCCGCGCGGGAGGCGCAGAGCCACATCGGCATGGCGCATCGGCTGGCAACGAACGAAGACGCCCGCGCTCGGCGTGATGAGACGCTGAACGTGGCCCTGAGCATCCAGACCGTTCCCGACGCGATTCTCGCCGCAGCCCGCCTGCTCGACCTGGCGAAGGACGATGCCGACGCGATCACCGAAGAGCGTGACGCCGAAGAGCGCGAGAGCACGCTTCGCACGCTCGGGGTCGAGCCGGGGCAGGCCGTGCCGTCGGGTCTGCGCTCGCAGGTGAAGGCGCTCGAAGACGATCAGAAGCGCCGGTCGACCCGCAGCCTGCGCGACGGAATCGACCGCATCCTCGTCGATCTGCTGTCGCTCTACCGCGATGTGCTGCTTCTGCAGCTCGGCTCGCAGCTCGAACCCATCAACCTCGCCATCGAGCGGCGCCTCGAAACCCTCGCTCGTGCCTTCGAACCTGCTGAAACGCTGGCAATCATGGATGCGATTGCTTCGGCCCGGCTGAGAATCTCGCGAAATGTGACGCCGGCTTTGGCGCTGGAGGCCATGCTTATCACCGTCGCTTCCCCTCAGCGAAAGGCAACACTGTGACCGTTCTTCGCCCTAGGCACCGCCGCCGGGCCCTCGCCCTGCTGGCCGTCGCGGCATCCGCAGCCCTTGTTCTCTCCGGATGCTCGACCTGGTTCGGTTCGGGCAGTGGGGCCAGTGCCGGCCAAACCGCGGGCACATCGTCTCCCACCGGCGAAAAGGTCGACGCGGCACTTCAGCCGTTCTATGACCAGTCACTGCAGTGGACGACGTGTAACGGCTCGTTCGAATGCGCCACAGCGAAGGTTCCGCTCGACTGGAGCAACCCGTCGGGCGACACCATCTCGCTCGCCCTCATCAAGCAACCCGCTACAGGCGGTGGGCCTCGCCTCGGCACGCTCTTCGTCAACCCTGGCGGCCCGGGTGTCTCTGCCGTCGACTTCGTGAAAGACAGCATCAACTTCGCGGTGGATCCCTCGTTGCAGAAGCAGTACGACGTGGTCGCCTTCGACCCGCGGGGCGTCGGGGCCTCGTCGGCTGTCACCTGCGTCACTCCGGCGCAGATGGACGCGTACCTCTACGACATCATTCCCGGTGCTCGCGGGTCGGCGCAGTGGCTCGCCGGCTCACAGGCCAGTGCTACGGCTTTCGGAGCCGGGTGCGAGCAGAAGACGGGCGCTCTGCTCGGTCACGTCGACACGGAGAGCACCGTTCGCGATCTTGATGCCCTGCGTGCATCCGTCGGCGACACCGGGCTCAACTACCTGGGCTACTCGTACGGCACGTTCATCGGCAGCGAATACGCGAACCTGTTCCCCACCAAGGTGAACCGGCTCGTGCTCGACGGGGTCGTCGACCCCACGTCGACCGGGTTCGACTCGACCATAGGCCAGGCAAAGGGGATCGAGGGTGCCATGCGCGCCTATCTCGCCGATTGCCTTTCGGGTTCCAACTGCCCGTTCTCAGGCACCGTCGACAAC
>JAODBB010000052.1 GCA_025463745.1 Subtercola sp. | reverse complement strand
AGTTCTCGGGCACGTCGCCATCGGGCTCCGCGACCAGCCGTGTCATGCGTGCCACGTGGCGGGCGTTGAAGCCTTCCGGACGACCGAGGTCGCTCATCCCGGCCGTTCGCCAGTCGACGGCGTGCAGGTCGGCGAGGGTGTCGACGAGGCTGAAACCGATCTCGCGCCGTGACTGTTCTGAAGCAAGATGCGCCGGCGTCACGGTTGTCACAACAGCACCATCGGCGAAGCTCATGACGTAGAACGGCACGTCGATCACCTCGTGGGCCTGGGCCACCGCCAGCACCCGGGGCACGGGAACACGAGACGCCGCAAGCCCTTCGAGAAACCGGGCCTCGCGCAGCATGTCGTTCGCGCCGACGGCAATCGGTGGAGGTGGCGGTCGACGCACGACGACCCTGCTCGAGCCGTCAGAAACCAGATAGGTCAGGTTGGAGTGCCCGTCGCCGATCGCCAGTGTCGTGACAGGCCCGTCGAAGAGGTGGCGTGCAGCAGAAAGCTCGCGAGCGCGGTTCGGCTCGTGTCATCCCAGTCCCACACACTCTCGCCCACGATCACTCAGTTTCCTCGGTACGGCGAGAAGTCGGGCTGGCGCTTCTCATTGAATGCCGTGATTCCCTCGAGTGCTTCGGGCGACTCACCGAACTGCCTGAGGGTCGTGTACGCCATCTGGCCGATGGCGGCGAACTGCTCGGTGTCGGTGTTGAACGACTGCTTCAGCACCTTCAGCGAGGTGGGCGAGAGCGCGAGAATCTCATCGGCCCACTGGCGTACCTCTGCCTTGAGCTGAGCAAGAGGCACGACCTTGTTGATCAGGCCCCAGTTCTCGGCCTGCTCCGCGGTGTACTTGCGGCACAGGAACCAGATCTCGCGGGCACGCTTCTCGCCGATGATGCGGGCCATGTACCCCGTACCGAATCCCGCGTCGAACGAGCCGACGCGAGGGCCGTTCTGACCGAAGATCGCATTGTCTGAGGCGATCGTCAGGTCGCAGAGCATGTGCAGCACGTGGCCGCCGCCGATGGCGAATCCGTTGACCGCAGCGATGACGGGCTTCGGAATGTCGCGGATGACCCGGTGCAGCGACTCCACTTCGAACAGGCCGGACTCGGAGGGCCCGTAGTCGCCGGTCTCGGCGCGCTGCTTCTGGTCGCCTCCGGTGCAGAACGCCTTCTCGCCCGCGCCGGTGAGCGAGACGACGCCCACCTCGTCGCTGCCCCAGGCACGCTTGAAGGCGAGCACGATCTCGTCGACGGTCTTGGCGCGGAACGAGTTGTAGCGCTCGGGCCGGTTGATCGTGATGGTGGCGAGGCCGTTCTCGACCTCGTAGGTGATGTCGGTGAAGTCGTCCATTGATTTGTCCTTTCGTAGGTTCTTGTTCAGCGCCCAGTGAATTTCGGTGCGCGCTTTTCACGGAAGGCAGCGAGTGCTTCTGCCATGTCTTCGGTCTGGGTGAGAAGTGTCTGGCCGCGGTTCTCGAGATCCATGGCGGCGGCGTAGGAGCTGATCTCCAGGTTCGACTGAAGCGCGCGCTTGGAGATTTCGACACCGGCCGGCGAGTTCGCGACGATCAGGGCGGCGAGCGCGAGGGCGTCATCGAGCAGCGCTCCCTCGGCACTGACCGACGTCACCAGTCCGATGCGCTCGGCTTCTTCTGCCCGCACCATTCGCCCCGTCAACGCGATCTCGGCGGCCCGGCCGGGCCCGATGAGCCTCGGCAGCAGCCACGAGACTCCGAGATCGCCGGCCGACAGGCCGATCTTCACGAAGGCGGCGTTGAACTTGGCGGTCGGCGAAGCCATGCGGATGTCTGCCGCCAGGGCCAATGAAAGGCCGCCTCCGGCAGCAGCACCGTTGATCGCTGCGATCACCGGCACGCGCATCGACCGGATGCTCGACAGCGCGCGAGCGGCACGTTCCTGCAGCGCGAGAAACTCCCTCGGCGTCATCGTCGGCAGCGCGCCCGCGGCCTCGATGTCGTAACCCGCGCAGAACGTCGAACCGGCGCCGGTGAGGATGAGTACGCGCACCGACGGATCGTTCGAGATCTCGAGCGCCAGCGTCAGCAGCTCGTCGAACATGCACGACGTCATCGAGTTCGCGCGGTCGGGACGGTTGATCGTCGCAGTGACGATGCCGTCAGTCGTCTGCTCGACGAGCAAAGTCTCGTACTCGGTCATCGGGTACCGAATTCGGGTGCGCGTTTCTCGATGAAAGCGGTGAGCCCTTCGCGGCCGTCACCGTGCTCGAACTGGTCGCCGACCTCGTATCGTTCGAGGGCGATGCCGTCTTCGAGCGAGAGATCGAACGCGGCATCCACTGTTCTGACAACAGCAGCCTGGGCGAGGGCAGAGGCGCCGAGAAGTTCGGCAGCGAGAGCCAGGGCGGCCTCGAGCGCCGACCCTGGCTCGACGAGCCGGTCGACCAGCCCGATCTCGGCAGCCTCGGGCGCCTCGACCTGCCGTGCGGTGAGCATGATGTCGAGCGCGCGCCCGCGACCCACGAGCCGGGGGAGGCGCTGGGTGCCACCCGCGCCGGGAATGAGCCCGATCTTCACTTCGGGCAGCCCGAACTTCGCATTCGCCCCGGCCACGCGCATGGTGCAGGCCATGGCGAGTTCGAGCCCGCCACCCAG
>JAODBB010000044.1 GCA_025463745.1 Subtercola sp. | reverse complement strand
GGGTCTTGAACGATGTGCCATTCGGTGTGGTGCTTGACCTTGTGGTGGCTGCTGCAGAGGGGGCTGAGGTTGTTGAGGCTGGTGTTGGCTCCGTTTTCCCAGGGTTTTGTGTGGTCAAGGTCTGCGGTCGCCGAGGGTGTGCAGTCCAGGGGGAAGGTGCATTCCGAATGTGTGGTGCGGATGAATTGGTCAAGGTCTTGGGGTGGCCGGTATCTGGTGCGGCCGTAGTTCAGTGTGATGCCGGTGGCGGGGTCGGTGAGTACCCGGTAGAACCCTGGCGCATCCCGGGTGAGGCGTAACGCGGTGTACCGGTCGATCGGCCCGTACCCTTCGAGCGTTGCCGGGCCAGGGCGTGGTGCGCCGGGAACACTCGGAAGGAGGGTGAGGGCGGGCACGGTGACGTTCACGTGTGGGCGGATGCCTCTGGTGGCGCCGGGGATGCAGGTTTCGTTGTTCAGCATCAGATCGGTCAACGTGTCGACCCGGAGTTGGGTCAACGTTCGCGGATCCGAGGCCGCTTTCAGACCCTTCGCGAGGTCGGTGGCACGGTTGAAGATCGCAACCGCCTCCACCGCGGGCAGGAACAGTGTCAGGAACGCCATCCCGTCGGCTGCAGGATCCAGGCGCAGCCGGCGGTTCGCTGCCGCGGCCAGGTGCCGGTCGATCGCGGTGATCGGTTGGGCTTCCTCGATCGCGGCGCGGGCATGCCGGATCAGACGCTGCACAGACACCCGCCGGGCGACCGGCAACAGTCGGGCCTGAAAGTCCGGCACGCACTCTGGCGGCAAGGCTGCGGCGTGCTGGATGATCTTCTCCGCATGCCGATACGAAATCGTGCCATCCTCCAGGGCGGCACGGGTGTCGGTGAACCGGCCGGTGAGGCCTTCGGCGGTATCGACCAGGCGGCGGGCATCCGACTCGCTCAAACGCAACGCGACCGCGAGCTCGGTCACCAGAATCCGCTGGGTGACGACATCCGGTGTCCAGGCCGGGCCGCCGGTGGATTGGTCGGTGAAACCCACCGCCAGACACGCCAGCCGGGCCTGTTCGACCAGCGCCGCCCGCTCGGCCTGCAGCCGGGCCACTTCACGATCGCCTTCGATCACCGCGCTGATCGCCGCCTTGTACCGCTCACGCAACAACACCCGCGACGACGCTGTAGGGGAGGCAGGCGAGCCGGATGACGGCGGACGGGACGCAGGCGAACCAGACGACGCAGGCGTGCCAGACGAGGCAGGCGTGCCAGGCGTGCCCGGCGGCTGTGAAGGCGAAGAGGGCGCCGGAGAATCTGCGGCGCCGGTGGACGCGTCGTGACGGTCGGGGTCGTCGTCACGATCGTCGTCGTCATCATCAGGAGGAGTGAGGATTGATCGAGTCATGCTTCGATACAATCACCGAGCATCCACACTGAAACGCCTGGATGGCCGATCTGTGTGGAGCCGGATGGGGCGAGCGATTGTGAGGGACTAGTCGGCGCCAGCGTCATCAGCAGAAGCCGAATGCGAATCCGCCCGATCCACCGCCGAAGACGCCCAGTCCAAAGCCGACGAGTCCGACGCCGAAACTGCCGAGGCCGAGGCCGACGCCGACGCCGACGCCGACTCAGACGCAGACGCCGCCGCCGCTGCCGCGAGCGCTGCCGCCTGTGCCGCGAGCTGCTCCGCGACGAGCTCGAACGGCTCCATGCCTTCTTCAGCCCGGCTCAAAACCACGGCGCCCTCGGCCGATGCGATGAGGAGGGCAGCGAATTGCGCGGCGGTACGAGGGTCGAGTCCACCGTCGATGAGGAGATCGGCGAGACGCAATCGCCAGGTGCGAAAGACGTTCGCTGCATGCGACAGAAGGTCGTGAGAGTCGGTCGCAATGGTGACAGCCAGCACCGAGCATCCGGCCGTGTAATTCGAGCGAACGAGCACTTCGCGCCACATGCTGAGAAAGTGCGCGGTGATGTCGGGTGCTGATGTTGAGGATGCGCGCCCGATCAGGGCAACGGCGTGTGCGCCGGCGGCGTCGATGGCTGCGGCGATGAGCTGGTCTTTTCCTGCCGGAAAGTGGTGGTAAATCGATCCGCGCGGCGTGCCGGTGAGTTCCAGGACCTCAGAAAATGACGTCTCGTGAAGCCCGTGCTGGGCCAGCAGGCGGGCTGCGCCTTCGACCATGCGCTGTCGTGTGTCGCTTGCCACTCGCTGCCTTTCTCGATATGTGATGTGCTTTGTTTTCTCGATGTGCTCTGTTTGCTCTGTGCGCCATGTACATGATCTGCGTCATATGTGCGGTCTGCGTGGTGCGAAATGTGCCCTACGCATTTGACGCGTGCAGCTCCCGACGCACCCGACGCACCCCGACGCACCCGACGCACCCGACGCTCCCCGACGCACCCGCTATGACCTTCATCATATTCGAGCTTGACTATGACGGTTGTCATAAGGCATGATCGGCTCTATCGCTATGACAACTATCATATTCTGCACAGGAGTGCCCTCATGCCCATGATCGACGTGTACGCCACGGCCGGAACCTTCGCCGACAAGCACCAGCTAGCCATCGACCTTGCAACAACGGTGATGACCATCGAACAAGTTCCGAACATTCCGATGTTTCGGCAGAACACCGCCGGGTTTGTGCACGATTTGCCACAGGGCGACCTGGCAAACGTCAACGGTGAGACGAGCTACGTTCGCGTTCAGGTGCTCACGAACGCCGGTGCGCTCGATCGCGAGAAGCAGTTGGCCGTGGTGCAGCAGCTGACCGAGCTCGTTGCGGCGGCTGCCAGCGACCCTACGCTGGTGAATCGCACGTGGGTATTGCTGACCGAGGCGGTCGCGGGTGGCTGGGGCCTCTTGGGCCACGCCAACACGAACGGCGAGCTCGTCACGGCCGCACGCGCCCAGATCGCCGAGCTCCAGGCCGCGAAGGCGGCGGCTCCCGAGGCGTAGGCCGCGGGCTGCTGGATGCTCGACGGGCCTTCTGCGAACCGGATGCCCTGCGGGCCCACTGCGAAACAGAATGCCAGCGGGCCCGCTGCTAACAGGATGCCCAGCTTCGCTCACTACAGACAGAATGCCAGCGGCGCTTTCCGCGAACAGGATGCCGGCGAGCGGCCCACACCGTCGCCTGCCGCTGCTGAAGATGAGTGCAGGTCGACCCGTGCGGACTTTCGCTTCTGTGGATTCAGCTACTGGGCCACGGCAAGGCCTGCCCACGCTCGACGGGCGCGACCGGCACAACGATCACCGGGCGGTGCTGCCGATGCGCGAGGTGCACTGCGACCGATCCGTTGAAGAACTCGGCGATGCTCGAGCGCGCGGTGGAGCGGTGGGTGCCCACGACGATGGCGACGGCATCCAGTGCCTCGGCCAACGAACCCAGCGAATCTGCGGGGTCGCCTGCTGAGCGAAGGGTGCTCCACCGTACGCCGAGGGGGTCGAGGATCGACGCGAGGTGGTCGGCCAGCTCGGGCGGGAAGTCGAGTTTCAGGTCGTCGGGTATGTCGGGATCCATCGGCGCCGAGATGACCGTGCCGTCGGCGTTTCGGGAAACAACGTAACGAGTCTGGTCGATGAAGGCGCAGACGAGCACGGCGTCGAAGCGTGCGGCGAACTGGGCGGCCTGGGCCAGCACGGGGTCGGGCTGGCCGGGGAAAACGCCGACCACGAGCGCGGCGCGGGCCGGCCGTGAACTCAAGCCGCTCGGGCTGCCGGAACCGCTCGGGCGACCAGAACCGCCCGGGTCGCCGGAGGTCGCCGGGCCACCAGAACCGCCCGGCCCAACGGAGTCACCAGAATCACCCAGGTCACCAGAACCAGGAGTGTCAGCCATGAGATCTCCTTCGCACAATCGAATTTACTCCTCACGTAACATGGCGGCTCGACCTCTTTTGCGGTGGAAGAATTGTCTGGTGCTTTCGCTTCCTGTTTTAGATATTTCTCGCCTCAACGGTACCGAGGCCGACGCCGCGTCGTTCCGGGATGATCTCCGCCACGTCACTCACGATGTGGGCTTTTTCTACCTCACCGGGCACGGCATTCCGCAAGAACTGATCGACCAGATTCTCGACCTGTCGCGGCGCTTCTTCGAGCTTCCCGAGGCGGAGAAACTGGCGATCGAGAACGTCAATAGCCCGCAGTTTCGCGGATACACGCGCGTCGGCGGCGAACTGACGCACGGAGAGGTCGACTGGCGTGAGCAGATCGACATCGGCGTCGAGCGCGAGAGCGAGAGCGCGGGCGCGGGCCGCGACTCGGCCGACCCCGACGCCGACTATTGGCGCCTCGAGGGCCCCAACCTCTGGCCTGCCGCTCTGCCCCAACTCAAACCGGTGGTCGAGCGCTGGAATGCCGAACTCAGCACGGTGTCGCTGCGGCTGCTGCGTGCCTGGGCGTTGAGCCTCGGAGCGCCGGAGGATGTGTTCGATCAGGCGTTCGCCGATCATCCGTTCTCGCTCATCAAGATCGTGCGCTACCCGGGCGAATCGGTCGACACGCCCAAGCAGGGCGTCGGCGCCCACCGCGACGGGGGAGTCTTGACCCTGCTGCTCGTCGAGCCCGGCAAGGGTGGCCTGCAGGTCGAGCACGAGGGCGAGTGGATCGAAGCACCCCCGATGCCCGGCGCCTTCGTCGTGAACATCGGCGAAATGCTCGAGCTGGCGACCGGCGGCTATCTGAAGGCGACGCTGCACCGCGTCGAATCGCCGCGTGTCGGCTCCGATCGCATTTCGATACCGTTCTTCTTCAACCCCGGCCTCGACGCGCGGATGCCCGTGCTCGAGTTGAGCCCCGAACTCCGTTCTGGCGCCAGAGGCCTTTCGGTCGACCCGACAGACAGCCCCATTCTCGAAACGTACGGCGACAACGTGTTGCGCTACCGGCTGCGGGCGCACCCGAACGTGGCGGAGATCTTTCACGCCGACCTTCTGGCTGAGCGGGCGGCGAAGGCTGAGTAAGGTAACGGTCAGCCTCAGGCGCTACCGTGGCCGACACCTGCGATTGGCCAGCATGCTTCTCATCGGCTGATCTGGCGGGCGACGAGTGGCAGAACGAGGAGTACTGAGAGCATGGCGCACGTGAAGCGAGGCGCGGCGGAGCCGCCCGTGCGCCTCTTCGACGCTCCGGTGCGGGTGCCGTCGCGGCGAGCGCTGACGCTTGCGGTGACGCTCGGAACGTGGGCGCTACTTGTCGTCACGGTGCCGTTCTATTTCGTGTTTCTGCTGAACAGCCTGCCCGAACTGTTTGCCGTGATGGGCACCATACGTGCTGCCGCGCGGTCGCCTCACGGCACGGTCGACGATGCGGGCGGTGCGCAACGGGGCGGTGCGCAACGGGGCGGTGCGCAACGGGGCGGCGCACAACAGACTGGGGCCGACCCTTCCGACGACTGACCCGCGCGTTCGTGGTCGCTTGGTGAGGATCGTCGCGTCGGAGAGGAGCATATAGCCGCAGCTCCTGGCTGATCCTCAGTTAGCGCGTGTCTCCCAACCAGCAAGCGGGCGATTCACCTGCCCGGCAGCCCAGTGAGCACCGA
>JAODBB010000019.1 GCA_025463745.1 Subtercola sp. | reverse complement strand
GCCGACCGATGGCACCGGGCGCATCATCAACGTCACCTCTGCCGCCGGGCTCACCGGCACCATCGGGCAGGCGAACTACGGCGCCGCGAAAGCGGGAATCATCGGGTTGACCAAGTCGCTCGCCCGGGAGCTGGCCCGCAAAGCGATCACCGTCAACGCAATCGCACCGTTGGCCGCCACCGCTATGACGGCCAACGTACGCGAGAACGAGAAGTTCGCCGCCCAGACACTCGCCCGCATCCCCCTCGGTCGCTGGGCGGAACCGGCGGAGATCGCCGGCACGTTTGTCTTCTTCGCATCCGATGCGGCAAGCTACATCACCGGCCAGGTCTTGCCGGTCGACGGAGGGACGGTCATCTGATGGCCCGCACATTCGACAACCCATTCATCGCCAGCGGTCGCGAGGCGCTCATCGCCGAAGCCGTGCGCACTCCGATGGGTCGCGCCAACCCCGAGAAGGGCTGGTACCGCGACACGCATCCGAACGTGATGCTCGGTGCCGTGTACACAGAGCTGCTGTCGCGCAGCGGGCTCGCTCCCGACACCATCGAAGACCTGATCATCGGCTGCACCGCCCAGTTCGGCGAACAGTCTCGCAATGTCGGCCGCAACGCCTGGCTGCAGGCCGGCTACCCGCCGGAGGTACCCGCGACCGTGGTCGACCGGCGCTGCGGGTCGGCCCAGACATCCGTCGCGATGGCTGCTGCTTTCGTGGCATCCGGGATGCACGAACTCGTCATCGCCGGCGGTGTCGAGAGCATGACGCGCGTGCCGATGAACTCGGTCGGCAAGATCGAGGAGCTCTACGGAAAGGCCTGGCCTCAGCCGCTTCTCGACCTCTACGACATGGTGCCGCAGGGCGAGAGCGCCGAACTCATCGCCGATCGCTGGAGCATCAGTCGTGAGCAGCAGGATGCTCTGGCTGTACGGTCGCACGCTCTGGCCACCGCAGCGATCGAGGCGGGCCGCTTCGACGCCGAGATGGTGCCGTTCGAACTCGATGGCCAGGTGCGCACGAGCGACCAGAGCGTGCGGCCCGGCACCAGCCTCGAGACGCTGGCCGGCCTGAAGACCGTGTTTCGGCCGGAGAACGGCACGGTGACCGCAGGCAGTTCGTCACCGCTGACGGATGGCGCGGCCGGCGTGCTGCTGGCATCGCGAGCCGCCAGCGAGAAGCACGGCCTGAAGATCCGTGCGCGCATCCTCGACCAGACGACGGTCGGAGTAGACCCGATCATCATGCTCACCGGCCCCATTCCCGCGACGCGCAAGCTGCTCGAGCGCAACAACCTCACAATCGGCGACATCGACCTGATCGAGATCAACGAGGCGTTCAGTTCGGTCGTGCTGGCCTGGCAGCAGGAGCTCAAGCCCGACATGGACCGTGTCAACGTCAATGGTGGCGCCATCGCTCTCGGCCACCCGGTGGGCGCGACGGGCTCACGCCTGTTCGCCACCCTACTCGCCGAGATGGAGCGCAGAGACGTCGAGCTCGGGCTCATCACGATGTGCTGCGGCGGCGGCCTCGGCACGGCCACCCTGATTCAGCGGATCAGCGAATGATCGATCTGACCGCCCACATCAGGGCGGGCGACCGCATCTGGTGGAGCCAGGCCAGCGCAGAGCCCACGCCCCTCGTGCATGCTCTGCTCGACCAGGTTTCTCGCATCGGCGCGGTCAGCGCTTTCGTCGGTCTCAGTTGGGATGCCCGGCTGACCCGTGAGCTTCCGCCAGACCTGAGCATCAGTTCGTATGGCGCGCTCGGCGAGCTGCGCGCGCTGAGCAAGGCCGGGCTGCTCGACATCGTTCCGGTCAACTACTCCGACCTGCCGGCCCTGTTCGCGAGCGGCACGCTTCCGGTCGATGTCGGCATCGTTCAGGTGTCGGCACCCGACGAAGACGGGTACTGCTCGCTCGGCGTGGGAGTCGACTACGTCGCCGATGCCATCGGGCACACCCGGGTCATCCTCGCCGAGATAAACCGGCGCATGCCACCCACCGTCGGTACGCCCCGCATCCATCTGTCGCGTTTCGCAGCCGTTCTCGAGACCGACCGCGCGCTGGCCGAGGCGCCGGTGGTCGAGCCCAGCGAGGTCGAACGTGCCATCGGCCGTCATGTTGCGTCGCTCATCGAGAACGGCGACACCCTGCAGCTCGGCGTCGGCGCCCTGCCGACCGCGGTGCTCGACGAACTCGGTGGTCACGCCGACCTCGGCATTCATTCCGGCATGATCTCCGACGGCATCGCGGCCCTGATCGACTCGGGCGCCATCACCGGCGCTCGCAAAGAGATCGATACCGGCCTGGTTGTCACCGGCGCAGCTCTCGGCAGTGCTGCCTTCTACGATCGCCTGCCCGAGCTGCCCGTACAGTTCAGCCCCGCGAGCTACACCCACTCCGCCGCCACCTTGAGCCGCCTTCGCTCGCTGGTGTCGATCAACTCGGCCGTCGAGGTCGATCTCACCGGACAGGTGAACGCAGAGGTTCGCAAGGGCACGTACATCGGCGGTATCGGGGGGCAATCCGACTTCTCCCGCGCGGCGAGCGCGACGGGTGCGCGTTCCATCATCGCGATGCGATCGCGGTCGGGATCGCATTCGACCATCACCTCGGCGGTGACCACCGTCACAACGTCTCGGGCCGATGTGGATTTTGTCGTCACCGAGCACGGTGTCGCCGACCTGCGCGGCCAGAATCTGAGGCAGCGCGCCGCGCGACTCACCGCCATCGCCGACCCGGCGTTCCGTGACGGCCTCGACCGAGCCGGCGGCGCACTGGCCGCCCTGCACGCCTAGACCACCCGCGCCACACAGATCGACCATCGTAGTTAAGAGGAGAGAAGAAGATGTCGAGCAGACGACCGTCGAGCGTCACCATTCGCGAAGTAGGGCCTCGCGACGGCTTCCAGAACGAGCCCGAGATCATTCCGACCGACGAGAAGATCCGGTTGATCAATTCCCTCGGTCGCGCAGGATTCAAGCGCATCGAGGTCGCGAGCTTCGTCCGCCCCGATGTGCTTCCCCAGCTGGCAGACGGCGTCGAGGTGCTGAAGAACATCGACGTTCCGGGCGATGTCTCGCTCATGGTGCTCATCCCCAATTCGAAGGGGCTCGACAACGCCCTGAAGGTGCGCGAGTACTACCACGAGGCATCCATCTTCGTGAGCTCATCAGAGACGCACAACATGAAGAACATCAACCGCACCGTGGCCGAGACGATGAGCGACGACAAGGTGATGGCCAAGCGCATCCTCGCCGAGGGCCTCAAGCTCGATGCCGTCATCGCCACCTCATTCGGCTGCCCCTACGAGGGCCGAATCCCCCTTGACCGCGTGCTCGGCCTTGCGGAGCAGTTCGCCGAGTTCGGTGCCACCGAGATCGGCTTCGGCGATACCACCGGCATGGCGAACCCGGCCTACGTGGCCGACTTCTTCGCGGCTGCGCTCGAACGCCTGCCCGGGGTCGAGCTCACCGCTCACTTTCACAACACCCGTGGCCAGGGGCTGGCCAATGCCTACTCTGCACTCGAGGTCGGGGTGTCGAGCTTCGGCGAACTCGGTGGATGCCCGGTGCACGCCGGCTCGACAGGAAACATCTCGACCGAAGACCTGGTGAGTATGTTCGAGGAGATGGGCGTCGACACCGGGCTCGACCTGAACAGGGTGATCGAGTCAGCACGCGAAGCCCAGGCTTTTCTCGGTCGTAAGCTCACCAGCCACTCCATTCTGGCCGGCCCGGTCGACTGGACCGGAACACTCGCAGCCCACTGATTCACTTTCGACCACACCCTCAGAAATCAACGGAGATAACAGCATGAGCAAAGTCGCATTCGTCACCGGCGGTGCATCCGGCATCGGCAAGGCAATCTCGATAGCCCTCGCGGCGGCAGATTTTCACGTCGCTGTCGCCGACCTCAACCTCGAAGCCGCAGAGGGAACGGCAACCGAGATCACGACCGTGGGCGGCGACGCCACTGCGGTTGCCGCGGACATCACCAGCACTGCATCCGTCAACGAAGCGGTCACGCTGGTCACCGAACGTCTCGGCCCGATCGACGTGCTCGTCAACTGCGCGGGCTGGGACGATTTCATGAACTTCGTCGACACGAACGAGGCGTTCTGGGAGAAGATCATCAACCTGAACTTTCTCGGCATGCTGCGCACCACGCACGCGATCGTTCCCGGCATGATCGAGCGCGGCTGGGGCAGAGTCATCAACATCGGTTCGGATGCCGGCCGCGTCGGCTCGTCGCTCGAAGCCGTCTACTCGGGCGCGAAGGGCGGCACCATCGCGTTCACGAAGACGCTCGCCCGCGAGGTCGCGACCCACGGGGTCACCGCGAACACCGTCTGCCCAGGCCCCACCGACACCCCGGCACTGCGTAAGTTCGCCGACAGCTCGGGCGCCGACGCCGACAAGGTGATCTCGGGCATGACCCGCGCGGTGCCGATGAAACGTCTCGGCCAGCCGAGCGACGTCGCAGCCGCCGTGGTCTTCTTCGCGTCGGATGCAACCGACTTCATCACCGGCCAGACGCTGTCTGTCAGCGGTGGCTTGACGATGGCCTAGGCCATGACCGGTACCGAAGCAGTCACCTGGGCCATGGTCGCCCCCGGAATTCTCCAAGTCGACCTGCACCGATCGCCTGCGAATGCCCTCGGGCTGCCCATCGTCGACGGGCTGGCCGCCGCCCTCGATGCCGCCGACGCAGCTGAAGACGTGCGGGTCGTGGTCGTGGCATCCGACATCGCGGGATTCTTCGCCGCGGGCGCCGACATCAAGCTCATGGCGACCATCGACAGCGCCGGCTTCACCGAGTACGGCGACAAACTGCGCTCTGCTCTCGGGCGGCTCGCCGCGCCGGGCCGCCTTTCGGTGGCGGCGGTCGAGGGCCTCGCCCTGGGCGGCGGGCTCGAACTCGCCATGGCCTGCACCATGCGCGTGGCCGGGGCGAATGCGAAGTTCGGGCTGCCCGAAGTGAAGATCGGGCTGATTCCCGGCGCGGGTGGCACTCAGCGCCTCCCCCGGCTCGTGGGTCGCGGGCGCGCGCTCGACATCATGCTCACCGCACGGCAGGTCGCGGCGCCCGAGGCAGCTGAGATCGGGCTGGTCGACCGGCTCGTCGAGCCGGGGTCAGCTCTCGAGGCCGCTCTGGCTCTCGCGACTGAGCTCATCGGCGCATCGGCCCTCGCCCAGGCCGCTGTCATCAGAACAGTGGATGCCGCGTTCGACCTGTCGCTCGAAGAGGGCATCGCCCTCGAGCGCTTCGAGGTCGGCGACCAGTTCGAGAACGGCGACGGCCGCGAAGGGCTCACCGCCTTCATCGAGAAGCGACCGCCCGAGTTCGGCCGCCGATGACCGACTACACAACGCTGCTCGTCGAGCAGAACTCTGCCGGCATCGTCGTTGCGACGATCAATCGGCCTGACCGCGCGAATTCGATGACGTCGGTCATGTTCGACGAGCTTCTGTCGCTCGCGCTCGAGATC
The DNA here is from genome assembly GCA_025463745.1 of Subtercola sp. GTDB lineage: Bacteria > Actinomycetota > Actinomycetes > Actinomycetales > Microbacteriaceae > Subtercola. The sequence goes on along the minus strand of JAODBB010000019.1, from coordinate 2,623 downwards.
TCGAACGATCCGTCGGTGCGCGTACTCATCCTCACCGGCGCCGGCTCGACGTTCTGCGCGGGCTACGACATCGAGGCCGCGGGCGCCCTTCCGACCATGACGCCGAGGGAGTTTCTCGCGCTGCAGGAACGTGCCGCTCGCGCGCTGTCGAGCATCCGATCGGTGCGCGTGCCGGTCATCGCCGCGATCAACGGTGCTGCTGCCGGAGGCGGCCTGTCGCTGGCACTGGCGGCAGACATTCGCATGGCTTCGCCGACGGCCAAGTTCAACGCCGCCTTCGTGAAGATCGGCCTGTCGGCCGGCGACCTCGGCGTCTCCTGGCTGCTGCCGAGGCTCATCGGGCCCGGCCGGGCCGCCGAGATCGCGTTGACGGGGCGAATGGTGCGGGCAGAAGAAGCCGAGCGCATCGGGCTCGTGACGTCGGTCAGCGCAGAGGGGGCGCTGCTCGACGACGCTCTCGAGCTCGCCGCCCTCATCGCCTCGAATTCCCCGGCCGGTGTCGAGATCTCCAAACGGGCGCTGCAGTCGAACCTCGAGATCAGCTCGTACGCCGCGGCCATGGATCTCGAGAACCGCGGCCAGACCCTGCTCACCCAGACCGAAGACATGGCGGAGGCACTCGCTGCCTTCCGCGAAAAGCGCGCACCCGTCTTCACCGGGCGCTGAACAAGAAAATCTACGAAAGGACAGTCAATGGACGACTTCACCGACATCACCTACGAGGTCGAGAACGGCCTCGCCACCATCACGATCAACCGGCCCGAGCGCTACAATTCGTTCCGCGCCAAGACCGTCGACGAGATCGTGCTCGCCTTCAAGCGCGCCTGGGGCAGCGACGAGGTGGGCGTCGTCTCACTCACCGGCGCGGGCGAGAAGGCATTCTGCACCGGAGGCGACCAGAAGCAGCGCGCCGAGACCGGCGACTACGGACCCTCTGAGTCGGGGCTGTTCGAAGTGGAGTCGTTGCATCGGGTCATCCGCGACATCCCGAAGCCCGTCATCGCTGCGGTCAATGGATTCGCCATCGGCGGTGGCCACGTACTGCACATGCTGTGCGACCTGACGATCGCCTCAGACAACGCGATCTTCGGGCAGAACGGCCCTCGCGTCGGCTCGTTCGACGCGGGATTCGGCACGGGGTACATGGCTCGCATCATCGGCGAGAAGCGTGCCCGCGAGATCTGGTTTCTGTGCCGCAAGTACACCGCAGAGCAGGCCGAGAACTGGGGCCTGATCAACAAGGTCGTGCCTCTTGCTCAGCTCAAGGCAGAGGTGCGCCAGTGGGCAGATGAGATTCTCGCGCTCTCGCCCACCTCACTGAAGGTGCTGAAGCAGTCGTTCAACACCGACACCGAGCAGTTCGCGGCCATCGGCCAGATGGCATACACGACCCTCAGGCAGTTCGGTGAGTCGCCCGAAGCACTCGAGGGAATCACGGCATTCAACGAGAAGCGCCAGCCCGACTTCTCGCCGTACCGCGGAAACTGAGTGATCGTGGGCGAGAGTGTGTGGGACTGGGATGACACGAGCCGAACCGCGCTCGCGAGCTTTCTTGCTGCCCGCCACCTCGTCGACGGGCCTGTCACGACACAGGCGATCGGCGACGGGCACTCCAACCTGACCTATCTGATTTCTGACGGCTCGAGCAGGGTGGTCGTGCGTCGCCCGCCACCTCCACCGATTGCCGTCGGGGCGAACGACATGCTGCGCGAGGCCCGGTTTCTCGAAGGGCTTGCGGCGTCTCGTGTTCCCGTGCCCCGGGTGCTGGCGGTCGCCCAGGCCCACGAGGTGATCGACGTGCCGTTCTACGTCATGAGCTTCGCCGATGGTGCTGTTGTGACAACCGTGACGCCGGTGCATCTTGCTTCAGTACAGTCACGGCGCGAGATCGGATTCAGTCTCGTCGATACCCTCGCCGACCTGCATGCCGTCGATTGGCGTGCAGCAGGAATGGGCGACCTCGGCCGGCCCGAGGGCTTCAACGGCCGTCACCTCGCCCGCATGTCGCGGCTCGCCGCCGCATCAGACGGCACTCTGCCCGCCGGGTTCGCTGAACTGCAGAGCTGGCTCTCGGCCCATGTTCCCGACGAGGCCGGCGCATCCATCGTGCACAACGACTTTCGCATCGGCAACACCGTGCTGTCGCTGGATTCTCCTGGCCGGGTCACGGCTGTTCTCGACTGGGAGCTCGCGACCATCGGCGACCCCCTGTTCGACCTCGGCTACTTTCTGGCTTCGGTTCCCCGGCTGGGCCTGCCGCTCACGCCTACCGAGCAGCTCGGCACCGCGATGCTCGAAGAGGGCTACCCCACCCGTGATGAGCTGGCGAGTCGCTATGCCGACCACTCGGGCCTCGACCTCAATCACCTCGGCTGGTATTCGGCGTTCGCCCTGTTCAAGCTCGCAACCCTGTACGAATACGGCCGACGGAAAGCGGCGACCGGGTCGGGCGACGACTACTACAGCGACCCTCGGCTGGTGGCCTCGTTTCTCGAATCCGCCTCTGCCACGGCAGCACAATGAAGGACACACGATGACATCCATCTTCCGTTCCGACCTGCTCGCCGAAAAACGGGTTCTCATCACCGGCGGAGGTACCGGCTTGGGCCGCGGCGTCGCCAAG
>JAODBB010000013.1 GCA_025463745.1 Subtercola sp. | reverse complement strand
ACTCCGGCTGGTGTCACGTCTTCGACGGGATCGACGAGCACGATCATCCGGTGTCGCTCATTCATGAAGACTCCCCCGCGCTGCGACGGATGGCCGTGTTCGACATCATCGTGAACAATGCCGATCGCAAGGGCGGCCATATTCTGCCGATGCCGAACGGGCACCGGCATGGAATCGACCACGGGCTCACGTTTCACGAGGAGCACAAGCTACGCACCGTTCTCTGGGGCTGGCGCGGCGCAGACCTGACCGCCGACGAGCTCGGCGGGGTTGAACGGGTGCGCTCCGACCTAAGCGGCGAACTCGGTGTGACGCTCGCGGGGTTGCTCACCGAGATCGAGATCGGCGCCTTGGCCGCACGGTGCGATCGGATGCTCGCGAATGGCAGGTTCCCGGCTCCGCGCGGAGAGATGCCCGCGGTGCCGTGGCCGCTGTTTTGACCGTGATGTCAGCCCTCGACCACAGCCTCCAGGTGCTCGCCTGCCCACTCTGCGGCCATTCCTTCAGTCGAACGGGCGGGTCGTTGCGGTGCGACCAATCGCATACCTTCGACATCGCGCGGCACGGCTACGCCTCGCTCACGGTCGGAGGTGGCCCGCACCATCACGGTGACACCGCGGAGATGGTCGCTGCGCGCGGCGCGTACCTCGGGGCAGCGCACTACGCGCCGATTGCCGACGCGATCACCCGTGCGGCGGCCGGGTCGCCTGCGCATGGCTGGTGTGTCGAGCTTGCCGGCGGAACGGGCTATTACGCTGCCCGGGTGCTCGATTCGGCACCGAGGCTCGACGGGATCACCATCGACGTGTCGAAGCACGCTGCGCGGGCGGCTGCCCGGGCGCACCCTCGGCTCGCCTCCGTCACGGGAGACGTTCGCGCGCTGCTGCCGATCGCCTCAGGCAGCGTCGGCCTGGTGTTGAGCGTGTTCGGGCCGCGACGAGGCGACGAAGTGGCGCGCATCCTCAGCCCCGGCGGCAGGGCCGTCGTCGTGACTCCGCGCCCCTCTCACCTCATCGAGCTGCGCGAGCGGTTTGCACTGCTCACGATCGGCGCAGACAAGGAGGTGCGGCTCGGCGAGGCGATGTCGCCGCTCGTGCTCACCGGCAGCACAGAGCTCGACTACACCGTTAACCTCACTCGTGAAGACATCGTGAACTCGATCATGATGGGCCCGAACGCATTCCACCACGATCGGGCGGAGATCGAATCTCGCGCAGCATCGCTGCCCGCCACCCTGCCGACCACCGTCGCTGTGACGATCAGCTGCTTCCGATCCCATCCTGAGACGACGTCGTATTCCGACTGACCTCGGCGCGCAGTGGGATCCGACAGCGAACGTCAGTCGGTGAGGCCCGGCCGTGCGGGGTCGAGCGGGCGCTGAGCGCGCGGGAGGAGCGAGACGACGATGTCGTACGAATTGCCGATCAGGTCTTCGACGAGCGTTGTGTCGGCGTCACTGTCGGGAACGATTGAAATCCAGTGCTGTTTGTTCATGTGATAGCTCGGGATGACGCTCAGATGACTCTCGACCAAGGAACGCGCATGCGGTGGTGCGCACTTGAGCGTGACGCAGACGCCACCGTCGCCCGTGTTGACGATGGCGAACACCTTGCCGACGACCTTGAAGACTTCTGCGCCCTCGCCGAACGGTTGGCCCTGGGTCACAGCGGGAAAGCCGCCCGCCACTCTCAGCGCGAGCTTCGTCAGAGCGTCTCTCTCCATGACACAAGCATGCACCGTGTCGGGGTTTCGCGTCGCATCAGCCCCGCTGGTTTCCGCGACTCTGCCGGTCTTGCCCGGCAGCCAGTCACTCTGCGGCACGCTAACGCGATCACTTGACCGAAGTGGACTCCCAGGCGAATCCGTCGGGATCGACGAAGGATCCGTCGGTGCCGTTGATCGTGATGCGGTGCGATCCAGTGCCCTCCGCCGGAACTCCGGCGTCTTTGGCAAGCGCGCGGTGCCCGTAGAGCCCCAGCTGGATCGGGCTCGACGGCAGGGCGAACTGCACGTAGGTGCGGCCGAAGCTCTTCGCAACAGCGATGCTGTGCTCGACGTAGCACTTCTTGCTCGCGGCCACATCGGAGGCACCGAGGAGCAGCACGATCTCGTCGATGTCTCGAGTCGCCGGCCCCGTGTCTTTCTTGTTCGAGGTCGCGACCTTCCAGATGGCGCCGTCTGGGGCCTGCACCACTCCCCCGAAGCCCCACAGTGATTTTGCCGCCGGCTTCAGCGACGTGGCACCCGCCGCCAGCGCAGCGTTGATGAAGCCGCTCGCCGTGGCCGGTTGCGCCACGGTGAGTGACAGCGTGTATCCGCGAAAACCCGACGACGGGGCATCCGCTGCTCTCAGGCGCACCTGGGAGTGCAGCCCGAATGCGTCGGCGTAGAAACGTTCGGCAGCTGCGAGGTCGGTGACGTCGAGAGTGACGGATTCGATGGAGGTCATGCAGGCAAGGCTAGGTGGGCGGCAGTCGAAGCCGCTTCTTCATTCCTGCTCGAGTCGCAGCTGTAGCGTTGCCGGTGGGCCTGGTGCTCGGCGCACTCGACGGCTGGGTCGGCGCGCCAGGCTGAGCGGATGCCCGCCGAGAGCGACCTTTGCGGTCGAGATGAGCCGCCGGGGCGGCCACTCTCGACCGCAAAGGCCCCTCTCGTTCGAAGGCGAAGGGTGAGGGTGAGGGGCGGATGCCTGAGCCTGACCGACCGGCGCCGATCAGCGGCGGCGGAGCGACGTGTCGAGCAACGCCGGCGGAGTGTCGAACTTCTCGTGCGCGGCCAGGTCCACACCCGGCGGCACGATCTTGTCGATCGCATCGAGAATGTCGGCCGACAGCACGGTCTCGGCGGCCTCCAACTGCGACTGCAGGTGGTCGAGGGTGCGCGGGCCGATGATGGCGCTCGTGATCGCGGGGTGCGCGGTCACGAATCCGAGCGCGAGCTGGATGAGCGTCAGCCCAGCGTCGTCGGCGAGCGCGGCCAGCTGCTCGACCGCATCGAGTCGGGCCCGGTTCGACGGGATCGAGGTGTCGAACCGTTCGGGCATGAGCGCGGATCGCTGGGTCGTCATCTCTCTGCCTTCGCGAATGGCGCCCGACAGCCATCCCGAAGCCAAGGGGCTCCAGGCCAGCACGCCCATGCCGTACTGCTCGGTCACGGGCAGCACGTCGCTCTCGATGCCGCGCTGCAAAATCGAATAGCTCGGCTGCTCGGTGACGAATCGGCCGAGGTGATTCTCCCGAGCCGCCCACTGGGCTTGAACGACGCGGTACGCAGGGTACGTCGACGACCCGAAGTAGCGGATCTTGCCGGCACGCTGAAGATCGGTGAGGGCCGAGAGCGTCTCTTCGTCGCTTGTCGTCGCATCCCACCGGTGAATCTGGTACAGATCGACGTGGTCGACGCCGAGCCGGCGCAGGCTGTTGTCGAGTTCGGTCACGAGCCAGCGCCTCGAACTGCCTTGGTGATTGGGTTCGTCGCTCATCGGGCTGTAGACCTTGGTCGCCAGAACGATATCGTCGCGGCGCCCGGCGATGGCCTTGCCGACCATCTCCTCCGACTCCCCGGCGCTGTACCGGTCGGCCGTGTCGATGAGATTGATGCCGCCCTCGAGAGCCGCATCGACGATGGCGGTCGCCTCTGCTTGCGTGGTGCGACCGATCTGGCCGAAGTTCATCGCTCCGAGCACGAGAGAGCTGACTGTGACGCCGGTGCGGCCGAGGGCGCGGTAGTGCATGGGTGTTCCTCCGTTGAGCTGGATGCACGAGCATCCGAGTGGATGATCGGCAACACTCCGCCGTGACTTCGAACTAAAGCGGAACCTTGCTCCGGAAACTATACGGAGCATTGTTCCGTATATCAAGTCACCCCGCTAGAATCGTCACATGACCACCTTCGACGAGCGAACGACACCGGCGCCCCGCCCTAAGCGCGCCGACGCTCGACGCAACGAGCAGACGCTGCTCGACGCCGCTGCCGCCGTTTTCGTCACGTCGGGCGTGAATGCGCCAGTGCGAGACATCGCGGCACGGGCCGGCGTCGGTGTCGGCACCATCTACCGCCACTTTCCGACCCGATCAGACCTCGTCGTCGCGGTCTATCGGCACCAGGTCGAGGCCTGCGCCGAGGCGGGGCCGGCACTGTTGGCGACGAACGCCACCGCGCACGCCGCCCTCTCTCAGTGGGTGAACCTCTTCGTCGACTTCTTGGTCACCAAACACGGTCTCGCGGCGGCGCTCCAAGCCGACAACGAGGGCTTCAACACCCTTCACGCGTACTTCATCAGCCGCCTGGTGCCAGCCTGCGCCGCGCTGCTGGATGCCGCGGCCGAGGCCCGCGAGATCCGCCCCGATGTGGGTGCCTACGAATTCATGCGCGCGATCGGCAGCCTCTGCGCAGGCGAGGGCCCCGCCGCAGAAGCGGCCGACGCGCGCGGCGACGACGCCGTCCGCGGCGAACAGCACTACGACGCACGCCGCATGGTCGCCCTGCTCGTCGCGGGCCTCCGGCATCCACTCGCCTGAGCCTCACAGCCCGCGAGAGAAGCAGTTGCAGACGAGAGAAGGCGCTAGAACAGCTTCTCTCGGCCGCAAGGGCTTCTCTCGCCGGACAAGGATGCCGGGGGAACGACGAAGGCCCCGGTCTCACGAGACCGGGGCCTTGCCCAAGCGAACGGCGAGACCGAATCAGGCCTCGCTCATCACCAGAGTCTCGGCCTGGCCACGAGCTGCGAGAGCAGCGGCACGCGCCGCGAGGCGGCGAGACTGCTCGGCCTGCCCGGCGTCGAGCACGTCTTGCGGCACCTCGACGTTGGGCACATGGGTCTTGCCGTGGTACTTCTCGATGTAGGCGTCGAGCTCGGGGCCCGACTCCCACGACGTGATGAGGCAGTACCGGGGGTCGGGACCCGGGTGGGTGGCAGCGTGCCAGAGGCGCTGGGTGTCGACGATCAACTGCGCACCGGCCGGAAGCGCGATGCGGTATTCGACGCTCGGGTCGGTGCGGTTGTCGCGCAGCACGAAGAAGCTGTTGACGTCGTCGGTGAGGTTGAAGAAGCCGCGAACCACCCAGCCCGTGCCGTCGGGGTTCAGCCGGTTGTTGTCGTCTTGGTGCAGGTTGTACAAGGTGTCGGCATAGGTATTGGGCTGGAGTTCGATGACCCGGCAGCGGCCGATATTGGCGCCCGGCTCCTTGGCTCGACGGGTGAGGTTCGGCGCCTTCTCCACCTGCGAGTCGATGAACACACCGTCTTTGTCGGTGCGCGGGGGCTTGTGGTTCCAGAAGCCGTTGCACTCGATCTCGCCGAATGCACTGGCGAGCGGAGCGAAACGAGTGTCACCCGACGACTTCCAGTCGTTGTACTCGATGTCGAGCCACTCTTTGGGGTCGAGTTCTTGATTGTAGCGGTCGAGAACGACGTAGCCAGTCTCTTCGAGAGCAGCTGATTTGATGTAACCCATGATGCGAATCATGCCCTTTCGTCTTGGGCCAGCACGTTTTAACAGGCCCAGGTTAGGTAAGCCTACAT
>JAODBB010000249.1 GCA_025463745.1 Subtercola sp. | reverse complement strand
AGCGGTATGAATCGTGAACTCAAGCGAGTGACCATCGTCATCCTGGCGATGTTCGCCGCGCTGTTCTTGTCGGTCACCACCATCCAGTTCTTCTCAGCGGATGCTCTGGCGAACGACTCGCGTAACGCCAGAACCATCTACGCGAGCTACTCGAAGCAACGCGGGCCCATCTTGGTGCAAGGCCAGCCCATCGCACAGTCGGTCCCTTCCACCGACCAGTACAAGTACCAGCGCACCTACACCAACGGCCCGCTGTACAGCGCCGTGACGGGGTATTACACCCTCGATCAGGGCTCCTCCGGAATCGAGTCGGCACTCAACGACGAATTGGCCGGCACCTCGGGCTCGCAATTCTTGAGCCAGCTGAACAGCATCGTCACCGGCCAGAACCCGCAAGGAGCATCCGTCGAGCTCACCATCGACCCGAAGGTTCAGCAGGCCGCCTATGACGCACTCGGCTCACAACAGGGCGCGGTCATTGCAGTCGACCCGAAAACGGGGCGCATTCTGGCCATGGTCTCGAAACCCGACTACGATCCGAATGCTCTCGCGGTGCATGACACCGAGCAGGTGATCAGCACGTATAACGCCCTGAACACCGACCCGAGTCAGCCTCTGATCAATCGCACGCTGGCGGGCAACCTCGACCCGCCCGGTTCGACGTTCAAGATCGTCACGTCGTCGGCTGCGCTGCAGAACGCCAAGCTGCCGGGAGACACCCAGCTGCCCAACCTCGCGGGATATCAGCTGCCCGGCAGCACGAACGTCGTATCGAACGCCGGCGGCGGAACCTGCGGCCCGGGTGCGACGGTCTCGATCGAAACGGCGTTCGTGCTCTCGTGCAACATTCCGATGGCCGAACTGGGCGTGATGATCGGTCAGAAGAACCTCACCGACATGGCGAGCGCCTACGGCTACAATTCCGGCTTCGATTCGCCCATCCCCGTCGAGGCGAGCCAGTTTCCGCCGCTGAAAGACGACCCGGCTCAGCTCGCGCTCTCGTCGTTCGGGCAGGCCAATGTGCGCTCATCGCCCATGCAGATCGTCGAACAGTCGATGGCCGTGGCCAACGGCGGTGTGGTGCTTCAGCCGAACCTCGTCGACACGATTTCGGCCCCCGATTTGACCGTGCTGCAGCAATTCCAGCCGAAAACGCTGAACACGCCTATCACTTCTATAACAGCTTCGACACTTTCCGCGTGGATGGTCGAGGCGGTCAATTCCGGCGCGGCGACTAATGCAAGAATAGATGGAGTCAGTGTGGCCGGTAAAACAGGAACTGCGGAGAACGGGGCGGGCGATCCGTACACTCTTTGGTTCACAGGTTTCGCTCCTGCAGACAACCCCCAGGTTGCCGTCGCAGTAGTGGTTCAAAATGGCGGCGGACTAGGCGAATCAGGAACAGGCAACGACGTTGCAGCTCCGATCGCCAAGAAAGTACTTGAGGCGGTGCTGAATAAATGAGACCCACAGCAGGGCTCACCTTCGGGGGAAGATACGAGTTGTCGACCCGTATCGCAATCGGTGGCATGGGCGAGGTCTGGCAGGCCACCGACCTTGTGATCGGCCGCAATGTGGCCATCAAGATCTTGAAAGACGAGTACCTGGGCGACCCCGGGTTTCTCGAGCGATTCCGGGCCGAGGCGCGTCACGCCGCGCTGGTGAATCACGAAGGCATCGCGAACGTCTTCGACTACGGCGAAGAAGAGGGCAGCGCCTATCTCGTCATGGAGCTTGTTCCGGGTGAAGCGCTGTCGGTCATCCTCGAGCGGGAGCACGTGCTCTCGACCGACCGTGTTCTCGACATCATCGCGCAGACCGCCTCGGCACTGCAGGCGGCACACAATGCCGGGCTGGTGCACCGCGACATCAAGCCGGGCAACCTGCTGATCACTCCGGATGGCCGGGTCAAGATCACCGACTTCGGAATCGCCCGCATCGCCGACCAGGTACCCCTCACGGCCACGGGTCAGGTCATGGGCACCGTGCAGTACCTCTCACCCGAGCAGGCCAGCGGCCAGTCGGCTTCGTCGACCACCGACATCTACTCGCTCGGAATCGTGGCGTACGAGTGCCTCGCCGGCAAGCGCCCGTTCAGCGGCGAGTCTCAAGTCGCCATCGCCATGGCGCAGATCAACGACACCCCGCCCGAGCTGCCGGTCACCATCGCCGAGCCTGTGCGCAACCTCGTCATGTCGTGCATCGCCAAGAAGCCAGCCGACCGCCCGGCTTCGACAGCCGCGCTCGCGCGCGCCGCCACCGCACTTCGCCAGGGCGACATCGCACTCGCCGCCGCGGCCGTGCCCGCCATTCTCGGCAGCAGCGGCCTGCCACCGGCGACCGCCACGGTCATGATGCCGCAAGCAGCCGACCCCACTCAAGCCACAACCGTGCTCGGCACCTCGGGCGCCGGAACGGGTGGCCCCACCACGGCGAGTCTCGTAACTGCCGAGGGCGACGGCGAAGACCCGCCCGCCAAGAAGAAGAAGCGCAGCCCCTGGACATGGCCGCTCATCGTTCTCATCATCATTCTCGCGCTGGTTCTGGTCGGCACCATCGTTGCGCTCGCCACCAGCAACAAGGGCACCCCCACCCCCAGCAATTCGCCCACCACTCAGAGTGCGACGCCCACACAGACCGTGACGCCGCCGCCGACGACGACGCCGCCCTCGAACATCGTGGTCGTCAATGAGAAAGACCTCATCGGCAAGAGTTTCGACGCCGCCGCGGCCGTACTGCAGGCACAGGGGCTCGGTGCGAATCGCGTCGTCAAGAACGCGGCCCCGAGCACCGACCAGGTCGACGTGGTCTACCAGGCCAGCCCGGTCGGCAACGTCGCAAAGGGAACAACGATCGATCTCACCGTCTACGGCGATGCGGTAACACCTCCCGCACCGACCTCCACCCCCACGGCCACGCCGACAAAAGTGGTCGCCAACGCGACGTTCGTCGTCAGCTGGGCCGCCTACAGTTGCCCCTCGGGTTACAACCTCACGAGCTACGACCTCGACCCGGGTACGGCCACCGTCGCGGTTCCGCCGGGCGCGAATCCGCAGGCCACCCTCATCGCTCCGGCAACCGCGCAGACCATCAACATCTCCTACAAGGTGACGTGTACGGCCAACGGCGCAACGTCTGGGCTGCAGTCTGCCTCGTCGCCGGCGCTCGCGCAGGTCATCACCGCCGCGACACCGGCGACAACTCCACCGGCGACGCCCGCCGCACTACCCGCACAATAAGAACGACCACAGCCCCGTCAGCCGCCACCCGAACCTGGCCCACCAGCCAGCCCAACCAGGAGCCACACCGTGACCGATGACAATCGCCTCCTCGCTGGGCGATACCGCATTGGTGACATCATCGGGCGCGGCGGCATGTCGAACGTCTACGTCGGGCGCGACGAACGGCTCGGCCGCCAGGTGGCGATCAAGCTGCTCAAGTCGTCGCTGGCCGGCGACCCCATCTTCCGTACTCGCTTTCGCCAAGAGGCTCAGGCCGCTTCGCGCATGGCGCATCCCACCATCGTGCGGGTGTTCGACGCCGGCGAAGAGCGGGTGGTCGAGCCGGGCGGTGCTGAGGCGATCGTGCCGTTCATCGTCATGGAGCACGTTCAGGGCATCCTGCTGAAAGACCTCATTCGGCAGGGGCCGGTCGACCCGGCCGAAGCCGTGCGCATCACCGATGGCATTCTCACGGCGCTCGAGTACTCGCACCGCGCTGGTGTCGTACATCGCGACATCAAGCCCGGCAACATCATGCTGACCAACTCGGGGCAGGTGAAGGTGATGGATTTCGGCATCGCCCGCGCCATCTCCGACTCCTCGGCCACCGTCGCCCAGACCACTGCGATTCTCGGCACAGCGCAGTACTTCTCGCCCGAGCAGGCCAGAGGCGAGTCTGTGGATGCCCGTACCGACCTCTACTCCACCGGCATCGTCTTGTTCGAGCTTCTCACCGGCCGGGCACCGTTTCGCGGCGAGACGCCCGTCGCCGTGGCCTACCAGCACGTCAGCGAGGCTCCTGTGGCGCCGAGCTCCATCAATCCCAAGGTCTCACCGGCCTTGGATCAGGTTGTGGCGCACGCCCTCGCCAAAGACCGTTTCGCCCGCTTTCAGAATGCGGCCGACTTCAAGACCGATCTGCAGATCGCGGGTGCGGGCAAGATTCCGTCGAAGCGTCTGCCGGCCGAAGACTTCCAGGCCTCCCTCTTCGGCGCGCCACCCACACTCACTGCGGGCTCCGACTCCGCGTTGACTCAGCTGGCCGGCGACGACGAATACTCGGTTCGCACACAATCCAGGCCCCCGGTCATCTGGATCTGGGCCGGCATCGCGAGCGTCGCGGTGATACTCATCGCCATTCTCTTCTGGGTGTTCAGCCTGCGCGAAACGTCCATCATGCCGGTCTCCTCGAGGCAGATTCCGGTGGTCACCGGGCAGACCTACGACAGCGCCAATGCCACACTCCAGCAGCTCAATCTGGTGACTCAACGCTTTGACAAGAACGACCCCACCATTCCGGCAGGCGACGTCATCGGCACCGACCCCACGGCCGGCACCATCGTTCAATCGCAGACCCTCATCAGTGTGTATGTGTCGCTCGGCAAGCAGACGGTCGCGCTCCCCGACTTCGCCGGAACCACAGTCGCCGACGCCTCACCGAAAATCACCGCGCTCGGGCTCCTTGTGGGGTCGACCGCGAAGCAGAACTCGCCCACCGTGCCCGCGGATGTGATCATCAGCACGGCCCCTGCCGCGGGCGCCCAGAGTTTCGTGGGCGACACCATCAACTTCGTGGTATCGAATGGCCTTGTCACCGTGCCCCTGGTGACCGGCCAGCCGCTTGATTTGGCCACCAGCACGCTCAAGGCTCAAAATCTCACGGTGACAGCCGACCCCGACAGTAAAGCGAACTGCGACAAGATCACGGGCATCTCAGGCACCCAGGTCACTTACCAGTCGATCGAGGCAGGCGATGCCCCTCAGGCGTCGACGATAAACATCAAGTACTGCAACGGCTGACGGGCGACTTCAGCCGGCTCGCCTCGCGGAGGGGGGGTCGGCGGTGGGCTTGCTCAGGTGGCTTGCGCGCCAGAATTCGCGTCAGGCCAGAATTCGCGTCAGGCGACAGTGCGCGTCAGGCGACGGCGACCAGCGGGCTCAACGTGAGGGCCGATTCTTTCGCAGACGGCAGCCCCGCCACCGCGAGCCAGTTCGCCAGCATCTGGTAACCACCCTCGGTGAGCACAGATTCGGGGTGAAACTGCACTCCGAAAATCGGCGCGCTCGTGTGCTTCAGGCCCATGATCACTCCGCCCTCGGTGCGCGAGGTGACGACAAGCGTGTCGGGAACGGTACCGTCGACCACAGCCAGCGAGTGGTAGCGCGTGGCTGTGAAGTTCTGCGCCACGTCGTCGTAGAACGCGCTCCCGTCGTGCACGATGACCGAGGTCTTGCCGTGCATCAGCTCCTCGGCGTTGGTGACGGTGGCGCCCATCGCCTCGGCGATCGCCTGGTGGCCGAGGCATACTCCGAGAAGCGGTGTCTGGGTGTCGAGCGCTGCGAGCACCACCGCGATCGACACACCGGCCTCAGACGGCTTGCCCGGGCCAGGGGAGATGAGCACGGCGTCGTAGCCGGCCAGCGCGGCGACCGCATCGTCGGCAGCGAATGCGTCGTTGCGCAGCACCGTCGTCTCGGCGCCGAGCTGGTGAAGGTAACCGTTCAGCGTGTAGACGAAGCTGTCGTAGTTGTCGATGACGAGTACATGGGTCATTGATCAACCGTAACGGGTTGACTGGGCGTCAGCATCCCGTCGACCAAAGGAAAAATCCACGTGGACAGCACGAACAGCAGCAGGGCCAGAGCCACCAGCAGAATCAGGATGCGCGCCCACACCGGCCCGGGCAGCACCCGCCATAACGCTCCGTACATGACCTACGCCCCCGTTCCGCTGATGCCGGCGATGGCAGCCGGTGCTCCCGCGCTCCGCGGCGTGAATGACTCGAGCACTCCGTACGCGATGATGCGCTCTGAGGCGATGTACAGAGGATTGCAGCTGGTGAGTGTGATCAGCCGGTCGGTGGGCGCGGCATCCGGAGCCTGCGGAACAGCGCTCAGAACGTCGACCCCGTCGGGAGCCACGTACTCGAGGTCGCGAAAGCGGTACGTGTACCAGCCGTCTTGCGTCTCGACGTAGATCGGGTCGCCCACCTGCAGCTCGTTGATCTTGATGAATGGGCTGCCCCAGCCATCACGATGCGCGGCAATGGCGAAATTGCCCATGTCGCCCGGCATCTGACTCTGCTCGTAGTGCCCGGCGCCGCCCGCGTTCAGCACGGTTTTCGCGTCGACGCCCTGTGTGATGGTGCGCTTGTAGTCGGCACCGAATCGGGGAACATACAGCACCGCGAACTGATCGGTTTCGGCCGGCGCAGCCATCACGACAGGCGCGCTCACGGTGCCGGCAGCAGGGCCGGACGTGGGGCTTGGTGTCGATGCCTGATCGGGTGCGGTCGGACCCGTGGTCGAAGCGCTCCAACTCTGCGAGAGACCGGATGCTTCGCTCGTCTGGGCGTTGTTCAGTGCGATTCCCTGAATCCAGAGTTGCCACCCGAGGAATAAGAATACGAGAACACCGGCGGTGATCAGCACTTCACCCGCGATGCCGATGACCGTGCGAGCCATCGTGCCGCCGCGAGACGGAGTCTTCTTCGGCGCGGGTTCTGAGTCTTGCGCAGGGTCCAGGTCTGCGGCAGGGTCTAGCCCTAGGTCTAGGTCTAGGCTTCCGGCATCGTCTTGGAGACGGTCTGCACGGCGACGACCGCCATCGGGTCGGTTTCGCTGCGAACGGCGAGTGGGAAACTCGTCAGAAGGTGAGGTTTGCTCTGGCACGGCATCCATATTACGAGGTCAAAGTGAATCAAAGCTGAAGTACTAACAGGCTACTTCACTCACTCTTTCTACGACCGACCAGCATTCCCGGCTAGAATCATCGGCATGGCCCGCGACAAGACCCGATCCTCCCAGCAAGTCGTTCAGCGTTCGAGCGACGATTCAACTCCGAACCCTGTCTGGTACAAGCCAGTGATGTTCGGCTTCATGCTCGTGGGGCTTGCCTGGATCATCGTTTTCTACGTCAGCCAGGGTACCTTTCCGATTCCCGATTTGGGCAGCTGGAACATCCTCATCGGTTTCGGCGTCGCGTTTGTGGGCTTTCTCATGACCACCCGCTGGCGCTGACCGTTTCACCTCAGCCCCCGCAATACCCAGAGCGTCGCAATTACACCGGTGTAATTATCCCCAATGTGCATAAGCCTGTGGATAACTTCTCGTCTTGAGTCTTAGAACGACCGAGCCACGGTCAGTATCACGATCAACAGGGCCAGCCCGGCCAGCACCAGAATCTCGGTGTTCTTCTGTCGTTGTCGGCTGAATTGTGTGTAGATCAACCCGGTCAGCGCGCCGAAGACCAGCCCACCGACGTACACCTGCCACACCGCCCCGACGATCAACGCCAGCACCAGGTTCAGCACCACCAACACGATCAGCTGCGACATGTTGCCGCCCTGTTTGCGCACGATGAAGAACAGCCCGGCGATCAAACCGAAGATCGCGCCCGTCGCACCGATGACCGCTGTCGTCGGTGAGGCCAGATAGTCGACGGCCACGGCTCCCCCGATAGCCGAGAGCACGTACAGCAGGGCGAAGCGCCAGCGGCCGATCATCGGCTCGAGTACTCGCCCGAAGATGAACAACGAGAACATACTGAACAGAATGTTCACGATACTCAGCGGATTATTGAGTGTGAACGGTGTCTGAACAAATGCGTAGGTGAGCATGCGCCACGGCTCGAACGGAAAACCGAGGCCGAGGTGCGTGTACACCGGCGCGTACAGCAGCGCCTGAGCTACCCCTAGCCCCGGAAAGAGCTCGAGCAAGTAGATGATGATCGTGATGCCGATGAGTGCATACGTGACGATCGGTGCGGTGGATGATCGCACTGACGCCCGGGCGGCACGAACCAGCCGTGGCGGCCTACTGTACTGCTGAGCCTGACGATCACCGCGCGCGCATTCGACGCAGTGCACACCCACTGCCGCCTGCACCTGGCACTGCGGGCAGATGGTGCGCCCGCAGCGCTGGCACAGCACAAAGCTCTGCCGGTCAGGATGCCGGTAGCAGTAGTTATCGGGGTTGTAGGGAGTTGTCACGCCTCGGTGACGTCGACACTCTCGATCACCACCGCGTCGAGCGGGCGGTCGTACGAATCGGTAGCGAGCGCGGCGAGCTTGTCGACGATTCGCCGCGATGAGTCATCGGCCACTTCGCCGAAAATCGTGTGCTTGGCCTGCAGCCACGGGGTGGCGCCGACGGTGATGAAGAACTGAGAGCCGTTGGTGCCCTGGCCGCCTTGGATGCCGGCGTTGGCCATCGCAAGAATGTACGGCTCGTTGAAATTGAGGTCGGGGCTGATCTCGTCGTTGAATCGGTAGCCGGGGCCGCCGGTTCCATTGCCGAGCGGGTCGCCGCCCTGAATCATGAATCCCGGAATGATGCGGTGGAAGATGCTGCCGTCGTAGAGCTTCGCGGTGGTAGCCGCGCCCGTCTTCGGGTCGGTCCATTCGCGTTCGCCTGAGGCGAGACCGACGAAGTTCTTCACGGTCTGCGGTGCGTGGTTGCCGTAGAGGTTGACAGTGATGTCGCCGAGGTTCGTGTGGAGCGTTGCGACGTGGGTGTGCTTGGCCATGCCTCAATTCTCACACACGGCAGGTTGCGCTCAGTCAAGCGTCAGGGGAAAGATAGCCGATAGTCAGGTATGCAATGCGCGGGCGGGGCCATTAGCATGGCAAGATTGTCACGAACGTCGTTCTTAGCCGATGGAGGTTTCTAATGAGTCTCACCCGTAAGCGCACGAAGGCGCTCAAGAGTCTGCGTAAGAGCGCAGGAGAGCTGTGGCTTGACCAGCAAGACATCCTCGATCGTGCCAACCATGTCGCTCGCGAAGCGAAGCTCCAGGCCAGGGCGCTCACCAAAGAAGAGGTTGTTCCGCGCGTGAAGTCGTACACCGATCAGATCGCCCCGACTCTCGCGCGCAATGTTGCGAACGCGCGTTATGCGAGTGACCAGGTGCGCACGAGGTTCAAGTCGGATGTTCTGCCGGCCGTCGGCGGAACGTTCGGTTCAGCGGCCAACATCCTCGGCGTTTCCGACTATGCCCTCGTCAAGGGTGCCCTCGCCAAGATGCAGCCTCCGGCCCCCGTCAAGAAGGGTCACTCGATCGGTCTGTACTTCGCCATCGCGGCCGGCGTCGTCGCCGCTGCCGGCATCGGTTACGCCGTCTGGCAGACCTTCCGCGCCGACGACGAGCTCTGGATCAGCGAAGACGAGCTCGAAACCCCTCCCGCGTCCTAACCCCCAAGCACCACCACGAAGAGGATCGGCCCCCCCCCGGGGTCGGTCCTCTTTTCGTTCCGAAGGCATGAGCATGCCCACATTCATGATTGCGCTGATATCGTCATCACATGCCGTTATTGAAGGAAATTCAGCAATATTGGGATCGCGCGTTCACACACGCCGCACGGCATCGTGGGTTGAGAACGGTCGGCGGGTACGGATACACCGATGATGGAATTCACGTTGCGTCTGTCGCACTCGTGATCTCAAGACGATCTGATCCGCTACGAATTTCGTGGTGGGTTGAGATCAAGCCGCTGAAACTCGACGACATCCTACGTGACGCATTTCTTCCGACGCTCGATGTGGGGCCGGCCAAACGACGAAGTCTGCGCGTCAACGGCGCGTTTGCCGCTCCTGCACTCAGGCTTGATCGCGGAGAGTATTTGGTTGCCTTGGTCGAAGAACCCGCTTCAACGGTGAATGCAGTTCTCGACAGGTTCGAAGACCTCCGCACGGAATATCTCAGAGTTGCACCGGATCCGCACGACTTCATCGACCAGGCGCAACTCAGAGCATCCGACGCCAATTCTGTTTCACCCTCTGCGCGTCTTAGAGAGGCACTCGCGCTCGTCGTCGCGCACCGCAATGACGAGGCGGTGAGACTGCTCCGAAACGAGCTCGATAACCACAGGCACGGCCCCATGGGTGGCCCTGACGGAGATGTCTTCGACTTGCTCCTGAAATACCTGGAACGGTGAAACTTCGACCACGTTTCCGCGCACCCCCAGCTGTCTCACAGCTCCGCCTGGATCTCGCGGATGGTCGTGGCGAGCACCCCCGTCGCCAACAGCCCAGCCCCCAACGGCCCAGACGAATCCTCGCCCAACAGAGGCAAACGCCGTAGGCAGGCGCGAACATCCGCCGTCAGGTGGCCGAGCTGCCAGGCGACCTCTTCACGGCGAGCAACGTCCTGATCGGTCGCGGAGAGCGCTGCGGCCTTCGCCGCGTATGCCGCCGCGCCAAGAGCGTGTGCACCCATGTGCGCCACACCCGACGCCTGCCCGGAAGCTCGGGCTGCTGCTACCGCGGCCGGAGTGTTCGCAGAGTTGGCCGCACGACCTGCGACGAAGCGGCGACGGATCTCCCCAGCTGTCTCGAGTTCACCGCGACCGAACGCCCGAGCACGATCGATGCCGTCTCGTGCGCGATCGTCGTCGGACCCTTCGGCTTCGAACAGTGGCAGCACTCGCTCCGCGCAATCCGCGGCCCAGAGCGCGACAAGCCGACGGTCGGCTTCGCTGAGTGTCTGCGGGGATGCCATGCCTCTACTCTCGCAAACATCGTGCGACACGCAAACGAAAAAAGACCGGCACAATGCCGGTCTTTTTTTGCTTGCGTGGAGCCTAGGAGAATCGAACTCCTGACCTCCTGCTTGCAAAGCAGGCGCTCTACCAATTGAGCTAAGGCCCCGAAGGTTTGCTGCAAAATTGTGTTCTGCAGCAAACACCGTGTTTAGAAAACACGTGGGGGTACCGGGATTTGAACCTGGGACCTCTTCATTATCAGTGAAGCGCTCTAACCAACTGAGCTATACCCCCGTGTGGGCTGTCGCGTTCGTAAAACGCAACCTTGTTATCTTACCCAAAACCTACTTGTTCGTAAAACCGAGCATGACCCCTCCGGTGATTTTCACCGTGAGGTTGTAGAGAACCGCCGCGATCGCGCCGAGCGCCGTGATCACGATCACGTCGAGAATGGCGACGATGACCGCGAAGCCCATCACTTGGCCGAGTGAGGCGAAGTCGTTGAGGTTGAAGTTGCCTTGCCCGGCGATTTCTGTGAGTACGCTGTTGATCGAGTTGAACACGCCCGTCTGGTTCAGAAGCGACCAGATGAGAAACGCGGCGACGACGGTGACGATGCCGAGAATGATCGACCAGAGAAACGACAGCTTCAAGATCGACCAGAAGTCGACGTACACGAGGCGAAGCCGAACCTGCTTCGTCTGGGCTGGTCGGGATGACTTCTTGGCGAGCTTCTCGGCCACATTACTCATCGATTGGTTCCTCTCCGGCATCTTCCGAAGGCTCTACCTCGGCAGAGTCTTCCGAAACTACGGTGCGTTCGGTGTTTTTGGCCAGCGCGATTATGCGATCTTCATCGGCGAATCGTGCGAAGACAACACCCATGGTGTCTCGGCCTTTAGCCGGGACTTCGGCCACGGCAGAGCGTACCACCTTGCCGCTGGCAAGAACCACCAAGACCTCGTCTTCTTCGTCGACGATGAGTGACCCGGCCAGGTCGCCTCGCGCCTCTTGCAGCTTCGCCACCTTGATGCCGAGCCCGCCACGACCTTGGATTCGGTACTGGTCGACCGATGTGCGTTTTGCGTACCCGCCTTCGGTCACCACGAAAACGTAACCGTCTTCTGAGACGACGGAGGCGTCGAGAAGGTAGTCCTCATCGCGAAATTTCATGCCGATGACACCGGCGGTCGAGCGGCCCATCGGTCGCAGTGACTCGTTCGAGGCGGTGAAGCGAATCGACATGCCCTTCTTCGAGACGAGCAGAACATCCGAATCTTCTTCGACCAGCAGCGCCGAGACCAGCTCGTCGTCTTCGCGCAGGTTGATCGCGATGATGCCGCCCGAGCGGTTCGTGTCGTATTCGCTCAGCGCGGTCTTCTTCAGCAGGCCTTCACGCGTGGCGAGCACCAGGTACGTTGCCGCCTTGTAATCGCGAATGTCGAGAATCTGCGCGATCTGCTCGTCGGGCGCCAGAGCGAGCAGGTTGGCGACGTGCTGGCCCTTCGCGTCACGGCCGGCCTCTTGCAGCTCGTACGCCTTCGCGCGGTAGACACGACCCTTGTTCGTGAAGAACAGCAGCCAGTGGTGGGTCGTGGTGACGAAGAAGTGCTCCACCACGTCGTCGGCCCGCAGTTGGGCGCCCTTAACGCCCTTGCCGCCCCGGTGCTGGCTGCGATAGTTGTCGCTGCGGGTGCGCTTGATGTACCCGCCGCGGGTGACCGTGACCACCATCTCTTCTTCGGGAATGAGGTCTTCGACGTTCATGTCGCCGTCGAACCCGAACATGATCTCGGTGCGCCGGTCATCGCCGAACTTCGTGGCGATTTCGGTGAGCTCTTCGACGATGATCTCGCGCTGGCGCGTGGGGCTCGCGAGAATGGCGTTGTACTCGTCGATCTTGAGTTGCAGCGCGGCTGCCTCGTCGGCGATCTTCTGGCGCTCGAGAGCTGCGAGACGGCGCAACTGCATGGTCAGAATCGCGTCGGCCTGAACGTCGTCGATCTCGAGCAACCCCATCAGGCCGGTGCGGGCGTCGTCGACGGTCTCTGAACGGCGGATGAGCGCGATGACGTCATCAAGGGCATCCAGAGCCTTCAGATACCCACGCAAGATGTGCATGCGGTCTTCGGCCTCACGCAGCCTGAACTGCGTGCGGCGAACGATCACGTCGATCTGGTGCGTGACCCACTCCGTGATGAAACCGTCGATCGGCAGCGTGCGCGGAATACCGTCGACGATCGCGAGCATGTTCGCGCCGAAGTTCTCTTGCAGCGAGGTGTGCTTGTAGAGGTTGTTGAGCACGACCTTCGCAACGGCGTCGCGCTTCAGCACGATCACCAGCCGTTGACCGGTACGGCCCGAGGTCTCGTCGCGAATGTCGGCGATGCCGGCGACCTTGCCGTCTTTCACCAGCTCGGCGATCTTGATCGCGAGGTTGTCGGGGTTCACCTGGTACGGCAGTTCGGTCACAACCAGGCAGGTGCGACCCTGCAGCTCTTCGACGCTGACTACCGCGCGCATGGTGATCGAACCGCGGCCCGTGCGATAGGCGTCGTGAATGCCCTTCACGCCGAGAATCTGGGCGCCGGTGGGAAAATCGGGGCCCTTGATACGCTGAATCAGTGCGTCTTGCAGCTCTTCGCGCGTGGCATCGGGGTTCTCGAGGTACCAAATGGCGCCCGCGGCCACCTCGCGCAGGTTGTGCGGCGGAATGTTCGTGGCCATGCCGACCGCGATACCGACCGACCCGTTGACGAGCAGGTTGGGAAAACGGGCCGGCAGAACGACGGGCTCGAGCGTGCGGCCGTCGTAGTTGTCTTGAAAGTCGACGGTCTCCTCTTGGATGTCGCGCACCATCTCGAGCGCAAGCGGAGCCATCTTCGTCTCGGTGTACCGCGGGGCGGCCGCACCGTCGTTGCCGGCCGAACCGAAGTTACCTTGCCCGAGAGCCAGCGGGTACCGCAAGCTCCACGGCTGGATCAGGCGAACGAGCGCATCGTAAATCGACGAGTCGCCGTGCGGATGAAACTGGCCCATGACCTCGCCGACGACGCGCGCCGACTTCGAGAACGCCCGATCGGGCCGGTATCCGCCGTCGTACATGGCGTAGATCACACGGCGATGCACGGGCTTCAGACCGTCGCGCACGTCGGGCAGCGCGCGCCCGACGATGACGCTCATCGCGTAGTCGAGGTACGAACGCTGCATCTCGAGCTGAAGGTCGACCTGCTCGATGCGGTCGGTCGTGGCTCCGCGCGAATCGGGGGCGATCTGGTCGCCGGTGGGGGTTTCGTCAGTCATCGTTCTCTATCTGTCGTAATGGAATGCGGCCCGCTGGTTGATTCGCCGCGCATCGCGTGGCGAATCGAAACCACCAACCGGCTAAATGTCGAGAAACCGAACGTCTTTGGCGTTCTTCTGAATGAAGTTGCGCCTCGACTCCACGTCTTCGCCCATCAGCGTGGAGAAGATCTCGTCGGCTGCGGCCGCGTCGTCGAGCGTGATCTGCCTCAGGGTGCGAGTGTCTGGGTCCATCGTCGTGTCCCACAGCTCGCGGTAGTCCATCTCGCCCAGGCCCTTGTAGCGCTGAATGCCGTTCTCTTTCGGGATGCGCTTGCCCGCCGCCGCTCCATGTTCGAGCAGCGCGTCGCGTTCGGCATCCGAGTAGACGTATTCGTGGTTCGCGTTGGTCCACTTCAGCCGGTACAACGGCGGCATGGCCAGGTACACGTAACCCAGTTCGATCAGCGGGCGCATGTAGCGGAACACCAGAGTGAGCAGCAGCGTCGTGATGTGCTGCCCGTCGACATCGGCGTCGGCCATGAGAACGATTTTGTGGTACCGGGCCTTGTCGGGGTTGAAGTCTTCGCCGATGCCTGCGCCGAACGCCGTGATCATCGCCTGTACTTCGTTGTTGCCGAGCGCGCGGTCGAGGCGCGCCTTCTCGACGTTCAAGATCTTGCCCCGCAGCGGCAGAATGGCCTGAGTCTCGGGGTTACGGCCTTGAATGGCCGAACCGCCTGCCGAGTCACCCTCGACGATGAAGATCTCGCTCTTGGCCGGGTCACGGCTCGAGCAGTCTTTGAGCTTGCCGGGCATGCCGCCACCCTCGAGCAGACCCTTACGACGGGTTTGCTCTCGTGCCTTGCGAGCAGCCATGCGAGCTTGCGATGCCTGCATAGCCTTGCGAATGATGTCGCGCGCCTGAGTAGGGTTTCGGTCGAACCAGTCGGCGAGCTCTTTGCCGGCCACCCGTTGAACAAACGCCTTCGCCTCGGTATTGCCGAGTTTCGTCTTCGTCTGGCCCTCGAACTGCGGCTCGGCGAGCTTCACCGAGATGACAGCAGTGAGGCCTTCACGAACGTCGTCACCCGTGAGGTTCTCGTCTTTCTCCTTGAGAATGGTCTTCTCACGTGCATAACGGTTGACGAGCGACGTCAGTGCGGCCCGAAAGCCTTCCTCGTGTGTTCCGCCCTCGTGAGTGTTGATGGTGTTCGCATAGGTGTGCACGCTCTCGGTGTAACCGTTGGTCCACTGCATCGCCACTTCGAGCGAAATCTTGCGATCGGTGTCTTCACTCTCGAACGAGATGACCTCGTCGTGCACCAATTCGTTCTTCTTCGTACGGTTCAGGTACTGCACGTAGTCGACGAGACCGTTCTCGTAGAGGTAGCTGACGACGACGTCTTCATCGCCGCGCTCGTCGGTGAGCTGGATACGGAGCCCCTTGTTCAAGAACGCCATCTGCTGAAAACGTGCCCGGAGGGTCTCATAGTCGAATTCGACCGTTTCGAACGTCTCCGTGCTCGGCCAGAATGTCGTGGTCGTGCCGGTTTCGGTCGACGACTCACCCTGGGCGAGTGGGGCCTGCGGCACACCGTGCTTGAAACTCTGGCGCCACACATGCCCTTGACGCCGAACCTCGACGTCGAGTTCTTGCGACAGTGCGTTCACGACAGAGATACCCACGCCGTGCAGGCCACCCGAAACCGCATATCCACCGCCACCGAACTTGCCTCCGGCATGCAGGATGGTCATGACCACCTCGACGGTCGACTTGTTCTCGCTCTTGTTCAGGTCGACCGGAATGCCTCGCCCGTTGTCAACGACACGAATGCCGCCGTCTTTGCGCATCGTCACGAGAATCGTGTCGCAGTAACCTGCCAGCGCCTCATCGACCGAGTTGTCGACTACCTCATAAACCAGGTGGTGCAGACCCCGTGGCCCGGTCGATCCGATATACATGCCTGGGCGTTTGCGAACCGCTTCAAGACCCTCGAGAATCTGAATCGCATCAGCGCCGTATTCAGTTTCGGAGTCAGACTGGTCTAGTGGGGATGTCATAGATTATTGGGCTCCAAAACCTTCGAAGTGCGACCCCTCATTCTATCAAATATCCCAGCGGTTCGGCTTCTTTGACGGCGTTCTGACGGGTTTATTTTGATGGGGTGACCAGTTTTGCCTTCCTAG
This sequence comes from Subtercola sp., assembly GCA_025463745.1. Taxonomy (GTDB): domain Bacteria; phylum Actinomycetota; class Actinomycetes; order Actinomycetales; family Microbacteriaceae; genus Subtercola. Next base: position 3,906 of record JAODBB010000249.1, on the reverse strand, counting down.
CCATAAGTATCGCGAGGACCACGCCCTGGAATTGATCTGGAACCTCTTTTCCACGAGGGAGCGTCTGGCGCGAGAAAGCGTATTGACTCGATGCCCGCGTCGGGGTACTCCGCAGCGATGCGTGTCATGATCATCGTTCGCATTAATCGCAACTGAGTTGCCCACGCAGTTGAATCACACTGAATGCTCAAGACAGAGTCGGTAATCTCTGTCGGATGACTATGGTCTGCCGTCTCTTCACCCGCGATCTCCCGCCACGCAAGCATGAGATCGGACTTCGCCAACGACCCCGACCATCCCAGATCGGTTGTGAGGCCATCTACAACAGAACCGATGCCTTTCGGGTCTCGGCCGCCACCGTAAGGAATCGATTCGCCGGTTGAAACTCGGTTACGCCGCGAATTCGGCCGTGTCGTCGATTTCGCGTCGCCGAACACCTTTTTGAATCTCAGGTACACCGATCGCGTCTCTGAAACCTCGGCGATCGGCGTCGGAACCGAGGCGGCAGGCACAGCGCCGGCAGCTCCGTCGGTCGTGTTCTCGACGGGTTCGTGCGGCTGATCAGGCATCGGATGCCTCGTCGAGAATGGTTCCGGCCGAAATACGTACGGTGTGCGCCGTCAGTTCGCCCGGCACATCTCCGAAGACGGCGGCGGTGATCAGCACCTGCTCGTAGTCGGCGACGGCAGAGGCCAACCGGGCACGTCGCGCTTGGTCGAGTTCGGCGAAAACGTCGTCGAGAATCACGACCGGGTCGCCCGCCGCCGAATCGGTGCGTAGGAGATCGGCCGACGCGAGTTTCAACGCGAGAGCGAACGACCACGACTCACCGTGACTCGCGTACCCCTTCGCCGGCAGTCCATTCAATTCGAAAACGACGTCATCTCGATGTGGGCCGCTCAGTGTGATTCCGCGATCGAGCTCCTGACGCCGCAAGCGTGCGAGTGCCACCCGAAATTCCGCTTCGATCTCCGTACGATCGAAGGGCGACGACAGCCGTGGCAGCACATTCGGGTCTGCGATATCGTTCTCATCATCCGTCCCGGTCGACGACAGGATGCTCAACCTGCTGCCGACACGTGGTGAGTGGTCAGCGCCGGCAACCGCCAGATAAGCGCTCTCGACGTACGGCCGCAGCAGCGATACCAGAGAGTCTCGCTCAGCGATCAGTTCGGAGCCGAGAATCACGAGCCGATCATCCCAAATATCGAGCGTGGAGAGCTGGGCACCCTTCAAGCCCGACGAACGAGCCGACTTCAGCAACGTGTTGCGTTGTTTTACAACCCGTTCGTAGTCTGTCGCGACCCCGGCCAGCCGCGGTGTTCGCGCGAACATCAGTTGATCGAGAAACCGTCGGCGGCCAGAAGGTTCTCCTCTGATCAGCGCAAGGTCTTCGGGCGCGAACAGCACGCTCGAGAAATACCTCGGAATCTCACGGATCTTCACCACCGAACGATTCACCTGAGCCCTGTTCGCCTCAGATCGGTTGATCTGAACTTCGACAAGAACCTCACGCGACTGATGTTCGAGTCGAGCCCGAATGATCGCCGCTTGCTCTGTGCTGCGAATGAGTGCCTGGTCGCTTGAAACCCGGTGTGAGCCCAGCGTGCTGAGGTAACCCAGCGCCTCGACGAGATTCGTCTTGCCTTGCCCGTTGCTGCCGACGAAGAGATTCGCCCCTGGATTCAGCGCGACTTCGGCTCGCGCGTAATTACGGTAGTCGGTGAGGCTGAGATGACGAACTAGCACGAATCTCGTTCTGACATTTCTGGCACCACGCTAGGCCGCAGACACACCCGCGAGCTAGTCGGCCTTCTTCACAGCATGGCCGCCGAACTGGTTTCGCAGGGCTGCCACGGCCTTCATTGCGGGCGAGTCTTCTTGACGAGAAACGAATCGCGCGAAGATCGCTGCGCTGATGGTCGGAACCGGCACGGCATTCGCGATGGCTTCTTCGATGGTCCAGCGGCCTTCACCCGAGTCGTCGACATAACCCTCGATGTCTTCGAACTCCGGGTCTTCTTCGAGTGCCAACACGAGCAGCTCGAGCAACCATGAGCGTACGACGGTGCCGCGTTGCCAGGCCTTGAAGGTACCGGTGACGTCTTTGATGATGTCTTTTTTGGTGTCGAGCAACTCGTAGCCCTCGGCGTACGCCTGCATCAGGGCGTATTCGATGCCGTTGTGCACCATTTTCGCGTAGTGGCCGGCGCCGACCTCTCCGACGTGTACGAAACCTTCGGCGCGTGGGCCCTTCGGGCGAAGCGCGTCGAAGATGGGCATCGCCCGATCGACGTCTTCCTGCTTGCCGCCGACCATCAAGCCGTAGCCGTTCTTGAGACCCCACACGCCGCCCGAAACCCCGGCATCCACGAAGCTGATGCCCTTCACGGCAAGCTCTTCAGCGTGCTTGAAGTCGTCGGTGAAGCGCGAGTTGCCTCCATCGATGATCAGGTCACCGTCTTCGAGTACCGCAGCCAGATCGGTGATCACCGAGTCGGTGATCGCTCCAGAAGGCACCATGACCCACACGATGCGCGGCGCCGGCAGCGCAGCAGCGAGCGCGGCGAGATCTGGCACATCGCTCACAGCGGGGTTGCTGTCGTAGCCGATGACATCGATCTTCGCTTCGCGCAGCCTCTCGCGCATGTTGTTGCCCATTTTGCCGAGGCCGATGAGTCCGAGGTTCACGCTGATCTCCTATCGAAGCAACAAATTTGGTTGAAGCAGGTACTTGTAGTCGTCTGAACCAGGCTGGTCTTTTGACGATTGGCTCGTGATGAGTACCGGCCCCGGCTTGTTCGGGTTGTCGGTCTTCGTGAACGAGATGCGCACATATTCCGAGTGCACAGCACCGAGCCCATCGAGCAGGAACTGTGGTTTCAGGGAGACGACGGTGTCTGTTCCGGTCAAAAGGGCGTCGATCGATTCCGACGCTTGAGCTTGCTCAGACCCGATGGCTTCGAGGGTCACGCCGTCGATCGTGAAGGTGAAGCGCAAAGCGGCCTCACGCTCCAGCACTAATGACACCCGACGTGTTGCTTCAATCAGATCAGCGGTGTTGATCACGGCGAAGTTGTCGACCGTCTCGGGAAAGAGTCGTTTCACGGGAGGGAAGTTTCCCTTGATGAGCAACGACGTCACCGTCTTGCGGTCGGCCTTGAACGCTATGAGTTCTCGGTCGTCGGTATTGGTGATCGCGACCGAGATGGTGCCACTATTGCCGAAGGTCTTACCGATCTCCTGCAGCGTGCGCGCCGGAACGAGAGCGGTCGCGGTCTGGATGTCAGATGTACCGGAATCCCATTCGATGTTGCGAACCGCCACCCGGTACCGATCGGTGGCCACAAGCGAGATGCTGTTGTCAGAGATCTCGAGCTGAACACCCGTGATGACCGGCGTCACATCATCACGCGATGCGGCGACGGCGACCTGCGCGATCGCAGCCGAGAAGTCTTCGGCCTTCAAGAGACCCGATTGCTCGCCCACGAGCGGCAGGCTGGGATATTCCTCGACAGGCATATTCAAAAGCGTGAACTTCGCTGTGCCCGCGGTGACGATGATGTGGTTGTCTTCGGTATAGAACCGCACTGGGGCGTTAGGCAGCCGGTTCGCGATGTCGGAGAGAAGCCGGCCTGAAACGAGAACGCGACCTGGCTCTTCGACATCGGCCGTGATCTGGGTTTGAGATGACACCTCGTAGTCGAATGACGAGAGGGTGAGACCGTCTCCACTCGCCTCGATCAATACGCCGCTCAGAATCGGCAACGTCGTTCGTTGCGGCAGAAGCTTGACGGCGAACGATACGGCTTCGCTGAAAACGTCTCTGTTGGCTTGGAACTTCACGCGTCACCTCAGTTTGAACGTATTTGTCGGTCAATGCTATCCGGTAGGCCGGGGTCGTGC
>JAODBB010000229.1 GCA_025463745.1 Subtercola sp. | reverse complement strand
CAGCTGCCCGTCGATCTTCATCACTACGCCGTTGCTGATGTCGCTTGTCGAAGCCATGGGTGAATCCTTCATTTGAGAAAGTGCAGTGGGCCGTTCGCGGCCCGACCAACAAGTGTAGCCGAGAGGCTGGGGTGAGCGGTCAGGCGACGGTGTGCACGATGTAGTCGAGCGCCAGCCGGTACGAGTCGAATCCGAGCCCGGCTATGACGCCCGTGGCTATGCCCGAGATGACGCTGTTGTGCCGAAACGTCTCCCTGGCGTGCGGGTTCGAGATGTGCACCTCGATCAGCGGCAGGCCGGCCTTCGTCACCATGGCTGCCGCGTCACGCAGCCCGTACGAGTAGTGCGTGAAGGCGGCGGGGTTCAGGATGACCGGGGTTCGGGCATCCACGGCCTCGTGCAGCCACCCGATCAGTTCGCCCTCGTCATCGGTCTGCCGCACATCGATGCGAAAGCCTTCAGGCGCCGCATCGCCGAGCAGCGTGGTGAGCGCGGCGAGGTCTTGGCTGCCGTACACATCGGGTTCGCGGCTGCCGAGGCGGCCGAGGTTCGGGCCGTTGAGTACGAGCACCGTTGTGGCGGCGGCGGTCACGAGCCGATCTCCTGGTAGGCGGCGAACAACAGCGACGTCTCGGGCCCCGCTAGCACGCTCGGCTTGCCGATGTCGTCGAGAACGATGAAGCGCAGCATCGACCCGCGCGCCTTCTTGTCACGTTGCATCGCGGCGAGCAGCGTGTTCCAGCGCCCCACCGGGTACGACACCGGCAGCGTCAGCGACTCGAGAATGCGGCGGTGCCGGTCGACGGCCTCATCGCTCAGGCTGCCGGTGAGGCGCCCGAGTTCGGCGGCGAAGACCATGCCCACGGCCACGGCCGCGCCATGCCGCCACTGGTAGCGCTCGGTGTGCTCGATGGCGTGACCCAGCGTGTGACCGTAGTTGAGAATCTCGCGCAGCCCCGCCTCTTTGAAGTCTTCGCTCACGACACGGGCCTTCAGGCCGATCGCGAGTTCGACGACCCGGCGAAACTGGGGGGTGGCGGGGTCGGTGGCCGCATCCACATCGGCCTCGAGAATGTCGAGAATCTCGGGCTCGGCGATGAAACCGGCTTTCGCCACCTCGGCGAAACCGGCCAGCAGGTCATTCCTCGGCAGGCTCACGAGCGTGTCGAGGTCGGCCAGCACGGCTGTGGGTGCGTAAAAGGCCCCGACGAGATTCTTGCCCTCAGCAGTATTGATGCCCGTCTTGCCGCCGACGGCCGCGTCGACCATGCCGAGCAGAGTGGTGGGCGCCTGAATCAGCTGCACTCCGCGCAGCCAGGTCGCCGCGACGAAGCCCGCGAGATCGGTGGTCGCTCCCCCGCCGAAACCGACGATGGCGTCAGACCGGGTGAAATCTGATTGGCCGAGAATCTGCCACAAGAACGAAGCCACTTCGACACGCTTCGCTCCCTCGCCGTCGGGAACTTCGGCGAGCAGAACCTCGTATTGACCCTTCAGTTCGTCGCGCAGGGCACTGGCCCAGTTGGCGAGCGGCGGCGCGTGCACGATGAGCACTTTGCGAACGCCGGGAGCGAACTGCTCGCCGAGGCTCGACAGAACGCCGCGGCCGATGATGATCTCGTACGAGCCGGTTTCGCCGCCCGCGGTGCCTGAGGCAGAGCTCGGGGAGGTGCTCGAGGCAGTGGTCGGCGCCGCGATCGCGTCTGTGCTCGCGGCTGTGCCCCCGGCAGCGCTCGAACTCGCACCGGCGACGCGGATGATCGTGGGGCTGTCGGTGGTCATACTGTCTCCTTGGCGAACTGGGTTCGCACCCAGGCTGCCACATCTGCGGCGATGTCGTCGGCTTTGCGGTGTGAGGTGTCGATGGTGAAATCGGCGAGGTTTTCGTAGAGGTCTATTCGAGCATCCAGCACCCGCTGCCACGCGTCGATGTCGGGCACAAGGGGCCTGTTCGAGTTGCCGAGACGGGCGGAGACGGCCTCCGCTGTCGCGGTGAACAGCACCACGAGGCAGCCGTCGAGGTCTGACTGGGTGGCGCGGTTCAGCACGGCTCCGCCGCCGAACGACACGACTCCGCCGCCGGCCAACGCCTTCACGACTTCGGCCCGCTCGAGTTCACGGAAGGCGGGTTCGCCGAGGGTCTCGAAGATCGCGGGGATGGGGCCGTGCGCTGCCACGATCTGCTTGTCGGTGTCGGTGAACGGCAGGTCGAGCAGGCGGGCGACGCGGCGGCCGATGCGGGTCTTGCCGGCGGCGGGCGGCCCGATGATGACGATGGTCATGGGTGAACGGGCTGATTCGGCTCGCCGATGCTCGACGAACCGGTGCGCAGCGTGGCTGGGATGGCCGCGAGGTAGCCCTCGAGGTTGCGGCGCGTCTCGGCGACCGAGTCGCCGCCGAACTTCTCCAGCACGGCCTTCGCCAGCACCAGGGCGACCATCGCCTCGGCCACGACACCCGCGGCCGGAACCGCGCAGACATCGGAGCGCTGGTGATGCGCAGCGGCAGCCTCGCCCGTGGCAATATCGACCGTACGAAGCGCGTGCGGAATCGTCGCGATCGGCTTCATACCCGCGCGAACCCGCAACACCGTTCCGGTGCTCATGCCGCCTTCGGTTCCGCCGGCCTTGTCACTTGAACGCTCGATCTCGCCGTCGACCACGAAGAGCTCGTCGTGCGCCTGCGAACCGCGGCGCGTGGTCGTGAGAAAGCCGTCACCCACCTCGACACCTTTGATGGCCTGGATGCTCATCAGAGCTCCGGCGAGCTGCGAGTCGAGGCGCCGATCCCAGTGCACGTGCGACCCGAGGCCGGGTGGCAGCCCGTAGGCGAGCACCTCGACCACGCCGCCGAGCGTATCGCCCTCTTTGTGGGCGTCATCCACTTCGGCCACCATGCGCGCCGAGGTTTCGGGGTCGAAGCAACGCAGCGGGTCGGCGTCGAGAAGGTCGACATCGGCGGGAACAGGCAGCGGTGAGCCTTCGGGCACGCGAACCGGCCCGATCGACAGGGTGTGGCTCACGAGGGTGATGCCGAGTTCGGCCAGGAAGGTGCGTACAACGGCGCCGAGGGCCACCCGGGCGGCGGTCTCACGGGCACTCGCGCGCTCGAGAATCGGCCGGGCCTCGTCGAAGCCGTACTTCTGCATGCCCACCAGGTCTGCGTGGCCCGGCCGGGGCCGTGTGAGGCGCGCTCCGCGGCCGGAGGTCGACACCTCGCCCTCTACGGGCTCGGAGCCCATCACCTCCACCCACTTGGGCCACTCGGTGTTGCCAACGCGGATCGCGACCGGGCTGCCGAGCGTGAAGCCGTGCACGACCCCACCCGAGAGCGTGACCTCGTCTTGTTCGAACTTCATGCGCGCACCCCGGCCGTAGCCGAGTTTGCGGCGCGCCAGATCGGTGCGGATATCGTGCAGGGAGACGGGGATTCCAGACGGCAGGCCCTCAATGATGGCAATGAGTTCGGGGCCGTGGGATTCACCGGCGGTGAGCCAACGAAGCATGACTCAATCCTCCCACAGTTGCGCGGCCCCGCCTTGATGCGCGCCCTTCGGCGCATCCGCGACCCTTCGCCCGCTGTGCCAGTTGCGAAAAAGCACCTTCGCGCGGCGGTTGAGGTGCTTTCGCGCAACCGCCACGCGGTGGTTGGGACGGGGCCGGGGGTAGCCGAGCCCTCGCTAGGAGTCGGCTAGGAGCGGGCTAGGTGAGGCCCACCGCTCGCGTCATGGCGGCGAAGACCGCAGGTTCGTCGGGCAGTCGTAACTGAGGGTCGCCGGTGACGAAGATGCGAACTTGGGCGAGGGCCTGGTGGGCGAGCATCCACAGGCCCGAAACCTCGACTCCCCCGCGTGCGCGCCAGCCGGCGGCGAGGATGCTCGGCCAGGGCTCGTACGCCACGTCGAGCAGTATCGCGCCTGGCGTGGGCGCGAACCCTTCGAGATCGGCCTCGCTCAGGCTGCCGCCCGGCAGCGTGCTGATCGTGACGGGCGCGTCGACCTCGTGGGCCAGCGCGTCGGCGAGCCACACCACCGAGATCGCGACACCCGCGTTGGCGGCGACAGCGGTGACCTTCTCTGCCTTCTCGGGCGAACGGGCCGCGATCGTCACGTGTTCGGCACCCAGTTCGGCGGCGGCGACGACGGCCGACCGCGCCGTCGCACCGGCACCCAGAATGAGCACCTCGCTGCTGCGGCTGATGCCGGTATCGGCGAGGGCGTCGACGATGCCGGCGACATCGGTATTGAACCCCTGCACGCTGAGGGTGCGGCCGCCGCCCGCGTCGCCGTCCGTGCCACCGGTGCGTGTCAACGTGATGGTGTTCGCAGCGCCCGTGAGCATCGTCTGCACGTCTGCCGAGTCGATGAGCGCCAGCGCCTCCTCTTTCAGGGGCATCGTGAGCGAGAGCCCGCGCCACGATTCGTCGAGACCCAGCAGAAAATCGCTGAGTTGTCCTGTTGCGACGTCGACTCGTGAATACGTCCAATCGAGGCCGAGAACCTCATAGGCCGCAGCGTGCAGAGCAGGTGACTTCGAGTGCGCGATCGGTGAGCCGAGAACCGCGAAACGCGAGTTCACGGGCACGAGGTCGCCGGAGTGCCCGACGCGGACTGCTGGTAGAGATTCACTGCCGCGTCATGCTCGGAGAGGGTGTCGGAGAAGCAGGTGAGGCCCGTGTCGAGATTGATCGTCACGAAGTAGAGCCACGTGCCGGCGGCCGGGTTCAGAGCGGCTTTGATGGCATCGTCACCCGGGTTCGAGATCGGCCCCACGGGCAGCCCCTGGTAAACGTAGGTGTTGTACTTGTTCGACTCGTCGTTGCGCTGGGCGTTGGTGGTGTCGACCTCTTTAGACCCCGCACCGTACGCGACCGTCGCGTCGGACTGCAGCGGCATGCTGTCGGCGATACGGTTGGCGAAGACCCGCGACACCTTGTAGAAGTCTGCGGTGCTGCCGCCTTCCTTCTGGATGATCGAGGCCATAGTCAGCGTCTTCTGCCGGTCTGCGGGGGCGACCCCGGCCGCGTCGAGCGACTGGAAGGTGCGGTCGACCATCGTCTTGATGAGATCGTGTGCACTCGTGTTCGGCTGGAACGTGTACGTCGCCGGAAAGAGGTAACCCTCGATGTTCGGCGCCGAAGGGTCGATGCCGAACTGGGTGTAGTTCGCCGCCTCGGCCTGGAGATCGGCGAGGGGAACGCCTGTCTTGTCGGCGAGGTCTGTCAGCACGTCGGCGGCGACGGTGCCTTCGGTGATGACCACGCTCACCGTGACCGAGTTGGCCGGGTTCTGCAGTCCGTCAAGTGCCGCTTGCGAACTCATGCCCTTCTGCAGGGTGTAGGTGCCCGGCTGGAAGACCAGGTTCGGCTGCTTTATCGCGAGGGCGTAGAAGGCCGACGACGACTTCACGACGCCCGCCTTCGCGAGGTTGTCGCCGATGGTCGAGCCGTCGTCACCCGAGGCGATCACGAAGTTCACCGTTTCACCTGTACCCGTGCCGGTGAAGTCGTCGACCTCTTTCGCGCCGAAGATCTTGTTGATCTGTGGTTCGTACGAGAAGTAGATGGTGCTGCCGATGGCGGTCAGGCCGCCCACCAGCACGATGGCGATGACGATCGCCCAGAGCCCGCGGCGCGAACGCCGGCGTTTCGGCGGACGCGGTTCGCGAACGCGTGTGGGCGGGTCGGCCGGCGGTGGAGACTGGGGCGGCAGGGAGTCGAAGGCAGTGGTGGCCTGGTCTCTCACGCTGTCGATCACCTGGGTGGCTCGGGCGGCGCGGCGGGTTCCGGGGGCATGACCGGAGGGGGCGTGAGCCGCGGGGGCAGAAGCAGCCGACGACGGAACGGATGCCGAAGTCGGAGCCGGGCGCGCGGGTGCAGATTTCGCCGGTGCCTGCGTATCTCGAAAGAATTCCGCGAACGGATGGTTCTCCGGCAGCTGGGAGTCAGTCACGATTCACGTCCTTCGGGTCGGGTCGACGACAATGCCGGGCGGTCTACCCGAGGCGCGCTCGATATCAAGCGCTTGTTGCAAAAGTATAACGGCGGCCACTTGATCAATCACTGGGCGTGAGCTCTTCGTATTCCGACCGTTTTTGTGCAGCGCCGCCTGGGCCGAAAGTGTCGTAAGGCGCTCGTCGATCATGCGCACCGGATGCCCGGCTTGTGCCAGCCGCAACGCGAAGCCCTCGGCATCCTCTGTCGACGCCGTCGAACGCCCGGCCATCGACAACGGCAGGCCCACGATGAACTCGGTGACGTCGAACTCGGCCGCCAGTTCGAGAATGCGCACGATGTCTGCGCTAGCGCTTTCGTTGCCGGATGCCCGGGGCACCGTCTCTACCGGCGTCGCGAGCATTCCGTGCACGTCAGAGCGCGCAACACCGACGCGGGCCTTTCCCACATCGATGCCCAACCGCACTCCCGGCCGCATGACCTGCGTTACTTCGCGCCTGCGATGGCTGAACGGATGCCCGCCAGCGCGTCTTCGATGGCCGAGACGTTTGTGCCGCCGCCCTGAGCGAGGTCGTCTTTGCCGCCTCCTCCGCCGCAGAGAATCGACGCGGCGATCTTTGCCAGCGCACCGGCACGAAGTGAGGCTTTTCGGGCCTCGTCGTTGGTGGCGACGATGACCACGGGTTTGCCCGCGACGTCGGCCGCGAGGGCTACAACGCTCGCTGCCGAACCGAGGCGTTCGCGAACGCTCGTGACGAGCATCCGCAGATCGTCTGACGAGCGGAGTTCGCCGACGGATTCGGCGACGACGGTGATGTCGCCGAACGGGCGCGCAGCCGAGACCAGCGTAGGCACCCGGGCCGACAGCGCGGTCGCCTCGTAGGCGGCGATCTTCTTTTCGGCGGCCTTCAGATCGGCCGAGAGCGTCGAGATGCGCGTGACGAGTTCGTCGCGCGGCGCCTTCAACGACGAGGTGAGCTGCGAGACGATGGCGCGTTCGGTGGCGAATTCGCGGAACGCATCCGCTCCGACGAGCGATTCGACACGGCGGTTGGTCGACCCGATCGACGATTCGCCGAGCAGGTTGATCAACCCGATCTCGGAGGTGTGCACCACGTGAGTGCCGCCGCAGAGTTCACGCGACCACGGGCCGCCGATCTCCACCATGCGCACGACATCGCCGTACTTCTCGCCGAAGAGGGCCATGGCGCCGAGTTTCTTCGCTTCGTCGACGGCCATTTCACGCGTGATCACGTCGAAGTCGGCCTGCACCGCGGTGTTCGAGATCTCTTCGATCTCAGACTTCGTCTCGGTCGAGAGCGGGTTGCTCCAGGTGAAATCGAGGCGCATATAACCGGCCTTGTTGTACGAACCGGACTGGTGCGCTGTCGGGCCGAGAATCTCGCGCAGCGCGGCGTGCACGATGTGCGTTGCGGAATGCGCTTGGGTCGCACCCTTGCGCCAGTTCTTGTCGACCACGCTGCGGGCAGCATCGCCGATGGAGATCTGGCCGCTCGTGACGCGCCCGCGGTGACTGATCAGTCCCTTCACGGGCTTCTGCACGTCGAGCACCTCGACCTCGAACGTCTGGCCGGCGTCTGTGCTGATGATCGTGCCGGCGTCGGCCTCCTGCCCGCCCGATTCGGCGTAGAGGCTGGTCTCCGCCAGAATGACCTCGACCAGCTCGCCGGTCACAGCCGTGTTCACCGAGGTGCCGTCGATGATGAGCCCCAGCACCCGCGAATCGGTCTCGAGCTCGGTATACCCCGTGAACACGGTCTCGCCGGCCGCACGGAACTCGGCGAACGCCGACAGGTCGTTCGCGCCGAGCTTCTTCGTCTTCGCGTCGGCCTTCGCGCGCTGCTTCTGTTCGGTCATCAGGCGCTCGAACGCGGCACGGTCGACGTTGAGGCCCGCCTCTTCAGCGATCTCGACGGTCAAGTCGATGGGAAAGCCGAAGGTGTCGTGCAGCTGAAACGCGGTGTCGCCGGCCAGCGCCGTGCTGCCCTCTGACTTCGTCTTGAGTACGGCGAGGTCGAGGATGCTCGTTCCGCCCGTCAGCGTGCGGAGAAAGGCCTCTTCCTCGGCGTAGGCCGTGCGCGAGATGCGCTCGTAGTCGGCTTCGACCTCGGGGTACGCGGCCTTCATGGCGTCGCGCGAGGCCGGGAACAACTCGGGGAAGGTGGTGCGGTCGACGCCCAGCAGCCGCATGCTCCGAACGGTGCGGCGCAGCAGCCGGCGCAGCACGTAGCCGCGGCCTTCGTTCGAGGGGGTGACCCCGTCTGACATGAGCATGAGGGCTGAACGCACGTGGTCGGCGACCACGCGCATCCGCACGTCATCGTCGTGTACAGCACCGTAGCGGCGCCCGGAGAGTGCGGAAGCCAGGTCGAGCACCGGGCGAACCTGGTCGATCTCGTAGAGGTTCTCGACGTTCTGCTTGATGAATGCCACACGCTCGAGGCCCATGCCGGTGTCGATGTTCTTGCGGGGCAGCTCGCCCAGCACGTCGAAGTCGTACTTCGATTTCACGTTGCCGATGAGGTACTGCATGAACACGAGATTCCAGATCTCGATGTAACGGTCTTCGTCGGCAGCGGGGCCGCCGTCTTTGCCGTAGGCAGGGCCGCGGTCGTAGAAGATCTCCGAGCAGGGGCCGGCGGGGCCGGGCTGGCCGGTCGACCAGTAGTTCGAGTCTTTGCCGAGGCGCTGGATCTTGTGGTCGGGCAGACCGGCCGTCTTCTTCCAGAACTCGATGGCTTCGTCGTCGTCTTCGTAAACGGTGACCCAGAGGTCTTTCTCGTCGAAACCGAGTCCGCCGTCGGCCTCGCTGGTGGTGAGCAGTTCCCACGCGAACTGAATGGCGGTCTCTTTAAAGTAGTCGCCGAAACTGAAATTGCCGTTCATCTGAAAGAACGTGCCGTGCCGAGTGGTCTTGCCGACCTCTTCGATATCGAGCGTGCGGATGCACTTCTGCACACTCGTCGCACGCTTGAACGGTGCCGGCACCAGCCCCGACATGTACGGGATGAACGGCACCATGCCCGCGACGGTGAAAAGCAGCGTCGGGTCTTCACTGACCAGCGACGCCGAGGGAACGATCGTGTGGCCGCGGTCTTCGAAAAAAGTCAGCCAGCGCTGGCGGATGTCTGCGGTGAGCACTACTTCGTTGCTGCCTTCTTCACTGCGTCACCAGCGTCGCCGATGGCCGAGCGCAGCTCTGCCTCGCGCTCGTGGTACCCGTCGGCGAAGGCGTCAGAGAAGTCTTTGATCTTCGCTTCGAGGCCCTCGAACGCCTTCTTGCCCTGAGCCGTCTGGTTGAGTTGGTGGGCGACGATGACACCCACTGCAATTCCGGCGCTGAACCACAGTACTTTTTTCACGAGGCGCTCCTTGGTGTGAATGGAAAAACAGGTTCAAGTCTACGGGGCATCAGTACTCGGCCCGTCTGGCGTGTGAGGCTTTCTTGGCTTCGCTCTTCTCACGCTTGGGCTTGGCCGTCGCGTTGCGCATCGAGCGCTCGGCACGGCCCGACGCGTCGTCATCGAAGGCGCGAGCGCCGAGAATCGCCGAACGCACTGCGCCGCTGAAGCTCGCGAGCTTGATGAGCGGGCCACCGAGCGAGGCCGCGAACAGCGCCACAAGTGAGTTCACGTTGCCGGTGACCTCGGCCACGTTCGTGGTGATCGCGTCGACTCGGGCGAGCTGCTTGTTGGCCTCCTGGATGGTCGTGGTCGACTCTTCGAGAATCGGAGCCACTCCCTTACTCACGTCGCGAATGGCGAGCGTGGTTTCGTCGAACACCTTGCCGAGTTTGAACAGCGGTACGGCCAGAAAGGCGACCAGCACGGCGAATACGCCCGCCGCGATGAGCCCGGCGATATCTCCACCCGACATTGGGCAACTCCTTCGGTGTTGTTCAGTTCGGCGATCAGTACAGCGGTGTTTGGTACAGCCGTGTTCGCAACAGCAGTGTTCGGTACAGCAAAAAGGGCGAGCCACCCGAAGGTGACCCGCCCCAATCGTAGCTTGGTAGCTGAGTTTGTCGTTAGCTAGCGCAGTGTCAGCGAGAGCTAGCGAGCCGCGTAGTACTCGACGACGAGCTGAACTTCGCAGGTCACGGGAACCTCGGCGCGCTTGGGGCGACGCTCGAGACGGGCCTGCAGCTTGTCGATCTCGACAGAGAGGTACGCCGGAACCTTGGGCAGAACGTCGACGTGACCGCCGGCCGCTGCGACCTGGAACGGGGGCAGAACCTCTGAGCGGGCGTGAACGTGAATGAGCTGGCCCGGCTTGACGCGGAACGACGGGCGGTCGACTCGGGCTCCGTCGACGAGGATGTGACGGTGCACGATCAGCTGGCGGGCCTGGGCGGTGGTGCGGGCGAAGCCGGCACGGAGCACCAGAGCGTCGAGACGCATCTCGAGCAGCTCGACCAGGTTCTCACCGGTCAGTCCGCCCTGGCGACGGGCCTCTTGGAAGATTATCTTCAGCTGGGCTTCGCGAATGCCGTACTGGGCGCGCAGACGCTGCTTCTCACGCAGACGCACTGCGTAGTCGGAGTCGGTCTTGCGCTTGGTGCGGCCGTGCTCACCCGGAGCGTACGGACGCTTCTCGAGGTACTTGGCGGCCTTCGGGGTCAGCGGAATGCCGAGGGCCCGGGAAAGGCGGGTCTTGCTGCGGGTACGTGACTTGGTAGACACAAACATCCTTCAAAAGTAGAAACAACAGAAATGGGAAAGTTATT
>JAODBB010000224.1 GCA_025463745.1 Subtercola sp. | reverse complement strand
TGGTGACGATCAAGCCGGGTGCGTACCCGTGGAAGAACCACACCAACGCGTGGCGTCCGGCGCATATTCATTTCTCGTTGTTCGGTAGTGCGTTCACGCAGCGGCTGGTGACGCAGATGTATTTTCCGGGCGATCCGTTGTTCGCGCTCGACCCGATCTACCAGTCGATCGTCGATCCGGCGGCACAGCAGCGGCTGGTGTCGCAGTACGACCATGACGTGAGCGTGCCGGAATGGGCCATCGGGTATCGGTGGAACATCGTTCTGACCGGCCCGAAACAGACCTGGATGGAGCAGGATGATGACCATGAGTGACCAGACCGATTCGGCGATGCAGACGACCAAGGCAGGCCGGTTCGCCGAGCCCGTCGTGCGACTGCTGCAGACGCCGTCGCAGACGGTGGGCCCGTTCTTCGGCTACGCATTGCCCTACGTCAGGGGCGGCGACATCGTCGAGCGCGCGCATCCGTTGGCCATCAGGCTGCACGGCCGCGTGTTCGACGGAGCAGGCGACGGTATTCCGGATGCCCTGCTCGAGCTCTGGCAGCCCGACGAGCACGGCATCATCAGCCGTGAGCTCGGGAGCCACGAACGCGACGGCTACACGTTCACCGGGTTCGGTCGCGCCGAAACCACCCGCGCCGGCGACTACACGTTCACGACGGTGAAGCCCGGGGCTGTGAACGGCGGCGCGTCATACGCTCTCATTGCGGTGTTCGCTCGCGGCCTGCTGCACCACCTCTTCACTCGGGTCTATTTCATCCCCGAGGCTGACTCCGAGAGTGTCGCTGCGGGCGATGCCGTGCTGTCACTCGTGCCGGCCGAGCGTCGGTCGACCCTTTATGCAATTGCCGATGGCGCGGGTTCGTACCGCTTCGACATTCGGTTGCAGGGTGAAGGCGAGACCGTGTTCTTGGACTTCGATGACTGATCCGGCCGCAGCCTCCTCACCGCCTCGGCATCACGACCTGCTCGACCCTCTTGGTGCGAACGGCCGGGCGGAACAGATCGTCGGCGACGACGCCTGGCTTGGCGCACTGGTCGCGGCCGAGGCCGCGCTGAGCAAGGCCCTCGTCGCGGCCGGTATCGCCCCCGAGTGGATGCTCGGCGTGGCCGACTCGTTCAGCGCATCCGGCGCCATCGATCTTCCGTCGATCGCTGTTGCGGGCCGCGCGGGCGGCAACCCAGTCATTCCGCTAGTCACGCAGCTTCGGGCGCTAGCAGACTCGGGTCACGCCGGCGCCGCCCAATACGTTCACGTCGGCGCAACAAGCCAAGACATCGTCGACACCGCAGCGATGCTCGTCGCCGCTCATACCCTTGAGAGCGTCACCGCCGATCTGCGCCTAGTGGGCAGTGCACTCGCCGACCTGGCACGAACGCATCGCCGCACCCCGCAGGCCGGCCGAACCCTCGGGCAGCACGCGTCACCGACCACGTTCGGGTTCGTCGTCGCCGGCTGGCTCAGCGCGGTCTGCAGTCTCATCGAGCGAGCAGTGGATGTTCGGCAGTCGGTGCCCGCATCGCTGGCCGGCGCGGTAGGAACACTCGGAGCCATGACGCAGGCCGTCGCCGAACAAAGCCCCGCACATCCCGAGCAGATGAGTGCAACTGCCGCTACGCCCACCCTCACGCCTGCAACTGGCACCGCAGAGATCGTTGATGCCATCGTCGCTGATTTTGCGGCGACACTGGGCCTGGCGCGACCCGCTCTCAGCTGGCACACCAACCGGCTGCCCATCGTAGAAGTAGGTTCGATGCTCGCGGCGGCGACTGGCGTCATGGGGTCGATAGCGTCTCAGGTGGCAGAGCTCTGCCGAACCGAGATCCAAGAACTCGGCGAGGGCCTGGGCGCGGGCGAGGGTGGGTCGTCGGCGATGCCGCACAAACGAAACCCTGTCGGAGCGGTGCTGATTCTAGCCGCAGCGAAACAGACCCCCGGCCTGCTCTCGACGCTGTACGGCGGCCTCATCGCCGAAGACCAGCGCGCCATCGGTGGGTGGCATGCCGAGTGGCAGACGCTTCGCCAGCTCGAGCGGCTCACGCTCGAGAGCGTGTCAGCGACGGTGCCGCTGATCGAGAACCTGCACGTCGACTCGGTGCGGATGCGATCAAATCTCGATCTGACTCACGGGCTGCTCTACTCCGAACGCGTCTCGAGCGTTCTGGCGAGGCAGCTCGGTCGTGACAGGGCCTTCGAGCTCGTGCGCGAGGCGTCAGCCGCGGTCTCGGCCAGCGATCCGCTCGAAGCGGTGCTCGATTCGCGTCTAGCGGCCAATGGGTTCAGCGCCGACTCGGAACTACGCGCACACATTCAGGCTGCGTTCGATCCTGACCTGATCATCGACCACACCGCGACGGGCATCGACCGCGCGCTCGAACACTTCGACGCCCTCTGCGCAGGCCGGTTGGCCGGCGAGCGCGCCGACGAACAAGAGGAATACCTACTATGACGGTTCCGAACCTGCGGTGTTCAGTTCAGCCTGTGGCAAGCGGGGCGCCCAATGCCGAACTGCTGGTGCTCGGCCCGTCGCTCGGCACCACCACCTCGCTCTGGCAACCCTCGCTCCGTCTGCTGGCCCAGAACTACCGCGTTCTGCGCTTCGACCTTCCCGGTCACGGCGCGAGCCCGACGCCCGCCGAACCGTTCTCCGTCGCCGAACTCGCCGACGCCGTGCTCGCGTTGGTCGATGCCGTGGGCGGCGGAGCCTTTCACTACGCCGGCATCTCGATGGCGGGGGCCATCGGGTTACAACTCGCACTCGATCATCCCCAGCGCCTCCGGTCATTGAGCGTGATCTGCTCGGGCGCGAAGATCGGCTCGCCCGAGGGATGGGCCGACCGCGCCGCCCGCGCCCGCACGAGTGGTACCTCCTCCCTTGTCGGCCTCAGCGCCGAGCGGTGGTTCGCCCCCGGATTCTTCGAGCGCGAACCAAGCCTTTCAGCGCGGGCCTTGAACGAATTGCTCGACATCGACGACGAATCGTATGCGAAGTGCTGCGACGCACTCGCCACCTTCGACGTTCGCGACCGCCTGGCCGAAATCGCTGTGCCTGCGCTCTGTATCGCGGGAGAGCGTGATATCTCAACCCCGCCCGAAGGCGTGCGAAACCTCGCCGAGGCGATCGGCGCCTGCTTCGTGCAGGTGCCCGGCGCCGGGCACCTGCCGAGCCTTGAAGCGCCGAGCGTGGCCGCTTCTGCCGTGCTCGATCTGCTCGACGCCGTGGTGCCCTGGGCCGGCACCGCCCGTGCCCGCGTTCCGGATGCCGAGGGCGATGTTCCACGCGCGTCGTCGACCGATCCCATACCAACGTGGCTGCCGACCGCCAGCGCGGCGGAGATCTACGACGCAGGAATGACGGTGCGTCGCGAAGTGCTCGGAGACAGTCACGTCGACGCCGCAAACGCCAAGATCACCCCCGAAACAGAAGACTTTCAAAACTTCATCACCCGCTACGCCTGGGGCTCCATCTGGACCAGACCAGGGCTCGACCGACGCTCCCGCAGCCTCCTCACACTGGCCTGCCTGGTCACTGGAGGCCACGAAGCCGAACTGCGCATGCATGTACGTGCAGCTCTCACCAACGGCCTCAGCCGCGCCGAAATCAGCGAAGCGCTGCTACACACAGCCATCTACGCCGGCGTGCCAGCCGCCAACTCTGCGCTCGGCATTGCACGAGATATCTTCGGCGAATAAGCCCGCGGAGCCCAGTGTCAGCCCTGCTTGGAGCAAACTTGCTGATCGTGAACGCGCTTTTGAGGTCTACATTCCTGGGGCATATTTGCGTTGACGATGGATACCATGTCCACATTCAGCACAAACACAGCTAATCCAGAATTGTCCAACGAGCGTGGCTAACGTGCCAACTGTAGATGACCATGGTGCTCATCGGCCCCTTGCTGACAGTCGGGTCTTCCATTTGAACAGCCCGGTTCCCTTGCAAATAAAGGGAACAGGGAAGTCGAAGTCTTGGTCGGAGAAGCGAAGACGCATCGAGGGTGACCGCGGCCGACTCGAAGCTGGAACTACTGGCCGCCCAGCTCGCATTCAATTTTCGAATGCGAGAGACTGTCTGTATATCTCAGCAACCAGAATATATAATCGTCACATGGATCTAGAATCGCGACCACCTCGTCAGTCTCATCTGCACTCACCGGTGACCATTCGCGGAGTCACTCTAAAGAATCGCATCATGGTCTCCCCGATGTGCATGTATGGCGCGGGCATAGACGGACTGGCCACCGAGTTTCACATAGTTCACCTTGGTCGCTTCGCCCTAGGCGGCGCCGGTCTCGTCATGGTGGAGGCGACGGCTGTGGAAGAACGAGGGCGCATTTCAAACGGTGATCTCGGCCTTTGGAGCGACGAACAGATCGAGCCGCTCGCCCGCGTTGCTCGCTCCATCAGCAGCCTTGGCGGTGTCGCCGCCATTCAACTAGCGCATGCCGGGCGCAAGGCGGCCATATCGGCGCCATGGAACGGTATGAGCCCGCTCACCGCCGAAGATGCGATGCGCGGTGACGCGCCGTGGCCAGTCATAGGTCCCACGGCGACACCCGCAGGCTCGGGCTGGCAGACACCGAGGCAGCTCACTATTGCTGAGATTCCGGGCGTGATCCAGAGGTGGGCTGATGCCACGCGACGGGCGATGGATGCTGGTTTTGACGTCGTCGAGCTTCACGCCGCACACGGATATCTCATTCATAGCTTTCTTTCACCTATTTCGAATACTCGCACCGACGAGTACGGCGGCAGCTGGCAGAACCGGCTGCGCTTTCCGCTCGAACTCGTCGACGCCGTTCGACGATCGATGCCCGACGAGAAAGCGCTGATGTATCGCACCTCTTCGGTCGACGGCGTCGAAGGTGGTCTATCAATCGATGACACAGTGCGACTAGCGGAGGCACTCGTTGAGCACGGAGTGGATGTGGTCGATACCTCATCGGGTGGCGTGACCGCCGAGCGCAGCCTCGACACGCGGGTGCGCCGCGGCTTCGCTTTCCATGCCGGGTTCTCCCGCGAGATTAAGCAGCGCACTCGTGCGCTCACGGCCACTGTGGGTCTCGTGATCGATGCCGAACAGGCTGAGGCTCTCGTACGCGAAGGGTTTGCCGACATCATTGCGGTCGGCCGCGAGATGCTCAACGACCCTAACTGGGCGCACCACACACAGCGTGTGCTCGAGGGCGCGAACTACGACGCATGGCGGCAAGAATCAGGCTGGTGGCTCGACAAGCGCGAGGCCGTTATCGACCGCCTGCTGGCGAAGGGCGAGACCCCTCTCAGCCTTTTCGACTAGGTGCGGCGCTAGGGCAGACGCAAGAGGGCGCGCGACTCGTCGGTCGCGGCGAGTTGGCGGTTGGTGCGGCTCGTCACGCGCCAGCCGGCGGGGGCGCGGGTCAGTTCCCAGCGGTTCGCGCTCACCCGTTCGGTGATCCAGCGGTCGCCGGTGCGGGCGAAGAGGCACGAGTAACCGACGGCGACGGCGGTGTCGCCACTGAGCGTGACGTGCGGCATGCTCATGATATGGGCGCAGCCGCGCTCGACGAGCGCCTGGTGCGTGGGTGCGAAGAGCATGTCGCGGATGGCCTGGGCGCCCTCCATCGGCGTGTAGCCGCCGGAGTCGTACACGCCATCGTCGAGCCAGATCGACGTGACGCCGTCGGGCGAGACGGTGTCGACCGTGGGGCCGTAGGTCGCGATGATCTGGTAGATCGCGAGGCGGTCTTCGGCCGCGCCGAGTCGTGCTTCGAGGGCGGCGAGCCGATCATCCACTGAGGGAGCTTGGAGGGTCATGTCGGTCTTTCGGTCGGGTGCGGTGCGCTGCGAATGCGATTGCGGGCTGCCGGCGCTGTCAGATGCCAGCGGCCAGCGTGACGAAGGTCATCACCGGGGGGCCCGCCAGAAACGGCACCATCTCGGTCGAAGCGCCCTCGCCACGCCGCCAGGCCCGGTAGGTGTCGACGGCCTGCTGCGACTCCCAGCGCTCGATGTAGATCAGGTGCGCGGGGTCGGCGTCGTCGATCCAGACATCCACCGAGACGTTGCCGGCGAACGCTCGAGTGGCGATGAGCGTGTTGTGCACGACGGGGTAGGCCTCGGTCTGGCGTTCTGGCACCAGATGAACGTCGAGGTAGGCGGTCACGGTCACGGTCAGTCCTCTTCGGTCGCGCTGAGCAGTTCGGCGGTCGCCGGATGCCCGACCTGCCGGCGACGGCGAAGTGCTAGTTTCCACTCGCCGTCGTGCCGTTCGAACATCCACTCGTTGATGCCGGCGCCCGATACCTCCATCTGGCCGTCACTGTCTTTGAGCAGAATGGAGTAGGTGGTGGCGGTGGCAGAGTCGCCGTCGATCTTCACGATGGAGTTGTTCGTGTGCGCGTGCATGCTCTGGCGGTAGAACCCTGGCCGGTGGTGGCCGAGGGGGTCGCCGATGAACGACTCGAGCGCCGATCTGCCGGTGAACACCAGGCCGGCCCCGTAGGCGTCGCCCCCGCCGGTGGCCATATCCATCACGCCGGCCTCGGTGAAGAGGTCGACCCACTTGTCGTCGAGGCCCGCGTCGGCATAGTAGGCATAACGCGAAAGTACGGCGAGAATCGCCCGTTCGTTTTCGAGGGCGGCGAGCCGTGACTCGAGAGAGGCGATGGTGATGCGCAATTCGTCGAGCTCGGGTGGGGAATCGTCGTTGAGTGCCATCTGAAAAGTATATAGATGGGTTGAAAGTATACACAATGGGCTTCAGCTGTTAGCGTCGGAGCATGCACGAACCCGAGCTCACCACGCGAGTACTGCTGCGCTCCCGCCCGGTCGGAATGCCCGAACTCTCGAATTTCGAGATCGAGCAGACGAGCATCCCGCAGCCAGGCCCCGGCAAGGTGCTGGTGCGCACCATCTACCTCTCGCTCGACCCCTACATGCGCGGGCGCATCAGCTCGAATGAGCTGTACGAGACGCCGGTCGCTCTCGGCGCCCCGATTCTCGGCGGCACGGTCGGGCAGGTGCTCGAGTCGCGCTCCGACCGGTTGGCGCCGGGCGACCTGGTGCTCGGCATGGGTGGGTGGCAATCGCACTTCGTGGCCGAAGCCGGGCAGCTCACGGTGCTCGACGCGAGCCGGGCGCCGATCTCGACGGCCCTCGGCGTGCTGGGCGTACCCGGGTTCACGGGATTCGCCGGGCTGCGTGAGATCGGCCGCCCTCAGCCGGGCGAGACGGTGGTTGTCGCGGCGGCCTCGGGGGCCGTCGGCACCGTGGTCGGCCGAGCGGCGCGCGCGGCAGGCGCGAGGGTGGTGGGCATCGCCGGTGGGAGCGAGAAGGTGGCGTATCTGTCGAGCTTCGGCTTCGACGCAGCCATCGACCACCGTTCGCCGACCTTCGCCGCAGATCTCGCCGCCGCTGTGCCCGACGGCATCGACGTGTACTTCGAGAACGTCGGCGGCGCGGTGTGGGAGGCGGTCATGCCGCGCTTGAACCCGTTCGCGCGCATTCCGGTGTCGGGCCTGGTCGCGCACTACAACGAAGACGCATCGCCCGGCGGCACCGATCGGCTGGGCCAGTTCATGCGCACGCTGCAGATGAAGCGCTGGAGCATTCGCGGGTTCGTGCAGTCCGACTTCGTTGACACTCAGTGGGCGGCGTTTCAGCGCGAGGTCGCCGGCTGGATAGCCGACGGCACCTTCGATTATCGCGAAGACATCGTGGCGGGGCTGCAGAATGCGCCGCAGGCCTTCATCGGCCTGCTGTCGGGCCGAAACTTCGGCAAATTGCTGGTTCGCGTCTCGCCTGATCCGACGCTCGACACATCGTGTCAACTTGGCTATTGTAATAAATGATCCGACAGATAAAATATTCTTTAGCTCAAAATACTTTTTGATAACGCAACGAGGCGGAAGTAAAGAGGAATGACTATGGCGCTGCCCGATGGCCCCGAAGGCCTGCACAACAACGCGACCGAATGGTTGCACCAGCTCGAAAAAGCTCTCGAGACCACTGACGCCGCGGCACTGACAGCGCTGTTTCTCGAGACGTCCTACTGGCGCGACGCCGCGGCCCTGACCTGGGACATCCGGCAGTCGCACGGGCGCGAGTCGGTGGTGGATGATCTGCTCTCGGTCATCGCTACGATGCGCCCGTCGGGCTTTCGTCTCGACGACAGCAAGCCGGCGCCGGCCCTCACCGGCCAGGCTCCCGACCAGAAGGTCGAGATCTTCTTCACCTTCGAGACCTCGGTGGCCCGGTGCTCCGGCCAGGTGCTGGCCGAAGAAGACGCGTCGGCGACGAGCGGCCTACGCGCCTTCACCCTGTTCACTCGAATCGAAGAGCTGCACGACTTCCCGTGGACGAAGGGCCACCCGCGCGGCCACGGCTACGAGACAGGCGACAACAAGCAGAACTGGCTGGATGTGCGTTCCAAGCACCAGGCGTATGACGACCGCAACCCCGAGGTGCTCATCGTGGGTGGCGGCCACTCCGGCCTGATCGCCGCCGCGCACTTCGCCAGGCTCGGCGTCGACGCGCTCATCGTCGACAAAAACGAGCGGGTCGGCGACAACTGGCGCAAGCGCTACCACACGCTCGCTCTGCACAACCCTGTGGAGATGAACCACCTGCCGTACCTGCCCTTTCCTGACAACTTTCCGCAGTACATCCCGAAAGACAAGCTGGCGAACTGGCTCGAGAGCTATGCAGAGAGCCTGGATCTCAACTTCTGGACGTCGACCGAGTTTCTGGGCGGCAGCTTCGACGACGAACAGGGCGTCTGGAACGTCTCGGTTCGCCACGGCGGCGGCAGCACGCGTGAATTGCACCCGAAGCACGTCATTCTCGCGACGGGCGGGGTGGGCGGCCTGCCCCGCATTCCCGAGCTCGAAGGGCTCAGCGATTTCGCCGGCCCGGTGATGCACTCCTCGAAGTTCACCGGAGGCGAGAACTTCGCCGGTAAGAAGGCCATCGTCGTGGGCGTGGGCACCAGTGCGCATGACATCTCGCATGACCTGTACAACAACGGCGCCCAGGTCACCATGCTGCAACGCAGCCCTCTGGTCGTGACGAGCCTCGACTCGGCGAACCTCGCCTACGACTCGTATTGGCTTACCGACGACTCGGCCGATCTGATCGACTACCGGGTTGCGGCCGGCGGAATCTATCCGCTGACGATTGGGGCGTCGCAGGGCTACCAGCGCTACATCGCCGAGCTCGACCGCCCGCTGCACGAGAGCCTCGAGAAGGCCGGAATGGTGCTCACC
This sequence comes from Subtercola sp., assembly GCA_025463745.1. Taxonomy (GTDB): domain Bacteria; phylum Actinomycetota; class Actinomycetes; order Actinomycetales; family Microbacteriaceae; genus Subtercola. The sequence goes on along the minus strand of JAODBB010000224.1, from coordinate 17,997 downwards.
GAGGGTGACGACAAGACCGGGTGGCTGCTGAAGTTCTTTCGGGAAGGCGGTGGCTACTACCTCAACATCGGCACGTCAGAGGTCATCGCGGCAGGCGGCATCAAGCTCCGCCAGGCGAGCGACGTCAAACGCTTCGTGAAAAAGGGCGTCGAGCTGAACGATGGCACTGTGCTGGAGGCCGATGTCGTCATCCTCGCCACCGGCTACCAGAATCGCAACTCTGAACTCGCGGGCCTTTTCGGCCCCGACCTGGCCGAGCGCATCGGCAAGATCGGCGGCTTCGACGACGTCGGCGAACTCGCCAACGCCTCCAAGCCCACCGCGCAGCGCGGGCTGTGGTTCATGATCGGCAGCATGCAGCAGTGCCGGGTGAGTTCGGTGCCGCTCGTGTTGCAAGTGAAGGCCGAACTCGAGGGTCTGGTGCCCGATGCCATGGCGCACCCCGCGCAGCATCGCGGGCACTCGCTCGAGACGGTCAACTGATGCGCATCGGACAGATGCGGATCGATCCGCTGATCGACGGTGAGACGGTATCGCCGCCCACGGCTTGTTACGTGAATCCGGCCGACTGGTCGGGCTACGAGAATTATCTCGACACCACGACCGGCGTTCACATGAACACGCTCGGGGGCTACCTGATCCGGTACGACGACCGGGTGATCGTGGTCGACACCGGCGCGGGGCCGAAGCCGGTGTACCCGGTCTCGAGCGGTGGATTCCGTTCGGCGCTGTACGCCACGGGAGTCACGCCGGCCGAGGTCACCGATGTGATCTACTCGCATCTTCACCTCGATCACATCGGCTGGGCATCCATCAACGGAAAGCCGTTCTTCGCCAACGCGACCTACCGTGTCGACAAGCGCGACTGGGACTACTTCGTGAGCCCCGACTACGACATGCCCGACTGGGAGAAGGCGGCAAGCGATCCGAGCATCGACGCCGCGGCCGTTCGGCTCGCGCCGGTGGCCGATCGCATGGAGTTCTTCGAGGGCGACCAAGAGGTGCTGCCGGGAATCGAGTCGGTCGAGGCGAGCGGGCATACGCCCGGATCATCCGTTCTGCGGCTGACGTCAGACGGCGAGCAGGGCATGCTGCTCGGCGACCTCGTGCACAGCCAGCCCGAGCTGGTGAAAGAACGCTGGCACTTCTTCGCCCACCTCGACCCCGTGGCGGCGATGGATGCGGTCGAGCGTATTCGCAAAGAGCTGGCCGATACGAAGATGCCATTCGGTGCGGCCCACTTTCCGGGTCTGCGCTGGGGGCAGCTCTCGATGAAGGGCAGCGAGCTCAGGTACGACCTGATTCCGCTCTGACCCGCTCGTTTCACCCGACCACGACCAGGAACCTTTGTGACTACAGAATCCACAGCTACGCCCGACGCCGAAGGCGGCCCCGACTACGACGTGATCGTCGTCGGGGCCGGCCTCGGTGGCATCTATGCCGTGAGCCGGTTCGTCAAAGACGGCCTGTCGGTCTTCGGAGTCGAGGCCGGCGCCGACGTCGGGGGAGTCTGGTACCACAACCGCTACCCGGGAGCACGGGTCGACGTCGAGAGCTATTTCTACAGCTACTTCGACGAAGACCTGTATCGCGAGTGGCAGTGGAACGAGCGCTACCCCACCCAGCCCGAGATCTTGCGTTACCTCAATTTCGCGGCCGACCGGCTGGATGTTCGGCGGCACTTTCGCTTCAGTACGTGGATGACCGGGGCCCAGTGGCACCCGCAGACGAACTCGTACACGGTGACCACCGACACAGGCTTGAGCGTCACGGCCCGGTATCTGGTCATGACGTCGGGGCAGTTGTCGAAGCCGCGCAAGCCGAACTTCGCCGGCATCGACGACTTCGAGGGTGAGTGGTATCAGACCTCGCAGTGGCCGGAGCGCGGTGTCGACTTCGCCGGCCAGCGCGTCGGAGTGATCGGCACCGGGTCGTCGGGGGTGCAGACGATCTCGGCGATCGCCCCGCAGGCCGGCGAGCTCGTGGTGTTCCAGCGTACGGCGAACTACACGATTCCGGCCGTGAACGGCGCGCTCGACCAACAGCGCTACCGGCAGATCGCCGAGGCGGTCGATGAGACGTGGGGCGAGATGCTCGCGCATCCGGGTGGCGCGCTCACGCCGCTGCCCACTCGGGCCGCCTTCGATTACACCGACACCGAGCGCGCCGAGGTTCTCGAAAAACGCTGGGCGTACGGCGGCCACGCAATGAACGCCGTCTTCACCGACCAGGGCACTAACATGGCGAGCAACGACATCGTGTCGGAGTTCGTGCGCTCGAAGATCAGGCAGCTCGTCGACGACCCGGAGACCGCCCAGATCCTCTCGCCTGTCGACTACCCCATCGGGTCGCGCCGGCTCTGCGTCTGCTCGGGCTACTACGAGACCTTCAATCGTGAGAATGTCAGCCTTGTCGATATCAAGAACGATCCGATCGTGCGCATCACCCCGACCGGGGTGCAGACCGAGAGCGGTCATGTCGACCTCGACGTGCTGGTCTTCGCCATCGGATTCGACGCCTTCACCGGTGCGCTCGACAACGCGAACGTGGCCAACGAGCACGGCAGCCACCCGAGCGACAGCTGGAAGCGCGGGCCGCGAACCTACCTCGGGCTGATGACCACCGGTTTCCCGAATTTGTTCATCGTGACAGGGCCGGGCAGCCCGTCGGTGTTGATCAACTTCTTCGCCGGCAACGTGCAGCACATCGATTTTGTCGCCGACCTCATCTCGTACATGACGGCGCACGAGTACACCCGGGTTGAACCCGATCTGCGGGCTCAAGATGCCTGGACCCAGCACGTCGCCGACGTCTCGAGCAAGCTGCTGCGGCTGAACGTCGAGAACTACATGGTGCACGTGAATCGCGACGACAACACGCGCGTCTTCATGCCGTATGCCGGGGGTCTGTCCGCTTACATCGCGCGGTGCGACGAGATCGTGGCGAGCGGGTACGAGGGCTTCGTCTTCGACGAGACGATCGAGTCGGCGCTCACGGGTGCCTCGCTCGGTCTGCAAGCCGACAGCGTCGTCGTCGGGTCGTGACGAGGTGCCTCTGAAAGCGGATGCCGCTGCCGTCGTGGAAGGCGCGTGGCAGTCCATGATGCTGCCAAGCGATGCGGCGGCGAACCCGGTATCGAGTGCTGAGTACCTCGCGCGGGTGCGGCAGAGTGGTGCGGTATCGCAGCAGCCCGAACCAGTGGGCCGGGCGAGTGAGGTAGGCATCACGGCGGGCGTCGTGGCGCGGGTCTACGAGCCGGCGCTGCCGGGCATCCACCCGCTCGTGGTGTACCTGCACGGGGGCGGGTGGGTCGCCGGTGGACTCGAGACCAACGATGGCACCTGCCGGCGGCTGTGCAATCTGACGAACTCGGTGGTGGTCAACGTGGGCTACCGGCTCGCGCCCGAGCATCGGTTTCCGGCGGCGCTCGACGACGCCTCGGCTGCGCTGGCCTGGGCGACGCAGCACGCGGCCGAGTACTCGGCGGATGCCCGGCAGCTCGTGCTCGTCGGCAGCAGCGCGGGCGGAAACCTGGCAGCGGCGGCCGCTCTGCGGGCGCGCGACGACTCGGGGCCGCGCATCCACTCGCTCATCTTGATCTACCCGGTCGTGGATGCGGCGCTCGAAACCGAATCGACTACGGCGCTCGCGACGGGTTATCTGCTCGAGCGTCGCCTGCTGGAATGGTATTGGCAGCAGTACTGCGACGAGAGCGAGCGCTTGGATCCGCTCGCCTCACCGATGGCCGCGAGCAGCCTCGCCGGTCTACCGCCCACTCTGGTGATCACTGCCGAGTACGACCCGCTGCGTGACGAGGGCGAGGCGTTCGCTGCGCGCGTGCAGCGCGAGGGCGGCGACGCTCGCTCGGTGCGGTTCGACGGGCAGGTACACGGCTTTGCCGCACTACTCGGCGTGATCTCCGACGCCGACGAGGCGCACGACGTGATCGCCGCGGAGATCACTCTGCGAACCCAGACTTCACCCGACACCGATGTCAGTACACACGAAAAAGAAAGAACATCATGACTGAGACAGCAGGACAGACGCAGGCAACAGGGCAGTACAGCGAGTTCGCGGGCAAGGTGGCGCTGGTCACCGGTGGCGCGTCGGGCATCGGCGCGGCGACGAGCCGGCGCCTCGCCAGCGAAGGGGTCTCGGTGGTCATTGCCGACATCAACGTCGACCTAGCGAAAGAGACAGCGGCCAGCATCGTGGCTGACGGTGGCACGGCTTCGGCCATTCGCACCGACGTCGGTGTGCCGAGCGATTCCGAGGCCGCAGTCGACTTCGCCGTCTCGACGTACGGCGGCTTGAACTACGCCCTGAACAACGTGGCGATCGCCACTGTGGGCTTTCAGATCGGCGAATCCGACCCCGACGATTGGCAGCGGGTCATCAACGTGGCGCTGAGCGGAGTGTTCTACGGGCTGCGTTACGAGCTTCCGGCGCTGCAGGCCTCGGGCGGCGGATCCATCGTGAACATCGCCTCGATCGCCGGGCTGTGGGCGACCTACCGCAATGCCGGGTACGTGACGGCGAAGCACGCCATCATCGGCCTGAGCAAGGCGGCGGCGCTGGAATACGCCGACAAGAGCATCCGCGTCAACGCCGTTTGCCCGGGGTACATCGACACTCCGATGATGCGCAACGGCAACTCGCCCGAGCGCCAGAAGATCATCGCGGGCATGCACCCGATCGGGCGTCTCGGCACCCCCGACGAGGTGGCGAACGTCGTGACGTTTTTGCTGTCAGACCAGGCGGCGTTCGTCACCGGCAGCCACTACGTGGTCGACGGTGGCTTCACCGCAGGCTACAAGGGTGCGGCGGGCGGTAACGAGCAGTAAGCGAGCACGGCGGGCGCCCTGAACGGGTGCTCGCCCGTAGTGCGGCGCGTCTCGCACGGCGGGCACGCGCCACTTCGGTCGCGAGACATGTATGACGCCAGTGTGGCCGGTATAACGGCCACACGTCGGCGGAGCGGTCTCGTGAGACAGGGAGCGCCGGGGTGGGGGCGCGGGGCGTCAGGCCGTTTGGGCGGTCTGAGCGGGGGTGTTGATGCCCTCGATGAGGCCGCTGCTGAGCACGACCTCCATCGTGAACTCGTAGTGCTTGCGCAGCAGCTCGGCGGCGAGCACCGCGTCACGGGCGACGACGGCATCGAGAATCTCTTTGTGCTCGGCCTCGACATCACGATGCGCCGCCGCCGTGGAGGGCGCGGCCCAGCGGCGATACAACTCCGTCGTGTCGTGCAGCTGCTGCGAGAGATCCATCAGCACCGGAAAACCGCACGGTTCGATGAGCTTGCGGTGAAACTCGCGGTGCGCGTCGGCCCACGCCTCGGTCACGTGCGTAGGGTCTTCAGCGTTTCGGCGGGGAGTTTTGGCGAGCTGGTGATGGGCGGCCATGAGTGCCGACTCCCACGTCAGGTCGCCCCGGTCGACGGCGAGCTCGAGCGCCCAGGCCTCGACCCGGCAGCGCACCTCTGTGATGTCGCGCAGTTCGCTGAGCGACAGTTCGGGAACGAAGAATCCGCGGTTCGGCTCCATCACGACGAATTTCTCGCCGGCCAGCCGCGTGAGTGCCTCGCGCACCACGGTCGTGCTGGTGTTGTAGCGTTCCGCCAGCGCCGCCGGCTTCAGCTTCTCGCCCGGCGCCCATTCACCGCTCAGAATGCACGCGTGTATCTGGCCGTGTACCCCGCTGCCACGTGAAGATTCCTTGTTCATATGATAACCCTACAACATATGTGTAAAAGTCTATTATTCTGCCAAAATGTAGTATTCAGAGACGGGGTGTCAGATTTCCAGTCAAGCACGACAAACTACCTGGTTCGTTCTCAGCCGATGGTCGACAAATCTGCGGATCCGACTCCGATGAGCACTCGCTGTGCCGCGAGGTCGTTCTCGAGCGCGTCGGCGATCTGCTCCGGAGTGAAGTGTTCGCGAACCACGGCGGGGTCGTCGTAGGTCGGCCTGCTCAAGAGGCTCAGCTTGTCTCCGCTGAACCGCACGATCTGTCCGCTCAGAGCACTGGCCCGATCGCTCAGCAGGTACAGGATGACCTGGGCGATGTCAGCCGGATCGGAATCGCTGGTGCGTTCCCCCGACATTCTGGTCTGCGCGGTCGGTGCCAGCGCCAGCACTCGTACCCCGAACGGAGCCATGTCGAGCGCCCAGCTGTACGTTGCGGAGACGACGGCACCCTTGGTCGCGGTATACAGCGACGCTTCCGGCCAGCCGATGTGCGACCGCGACGTGATGTTCAGCACCACCCCCGACTTCTGCAGGTGCATGGCGCTGAGCGCGGCGACGCCGCAATAGAAGAGGCCCTTGACATTTACGTCGACGAGCCGGTCGATGTCGGCCGCCGTCGTCTGCCAGGCCGACACGTTCACCACGAGGGCCGCGTTGTTGACCAGGCCGTCGATGCGCCCGAACGTGCCGACGCAGAGGTCGATGATGGCCTTCGCCTGGTCGGGGTCGGCGACGGAATGCGTCGAGGCGACCGCCGAGCCGCCCTCGTCGATGATCTGCTGCGCGACCGAGCGGGCCTCGGCGCCGTCGACGTCGTTGACGACGACGTTCGCACCCGCACGGGCCGCGGCGATGGCAGTGGCCCGGCCGAGCCCCCGGCCCGAACCGGTGATGACGATGGATTTGCCTTCAAGCATGCTGGTCCTTACTGATGGTGCAGATGAATGGGTCGAGCTCGGTGCCTTCGCGGTACACGCTGCCGAGCAGCATCCCGCCCTCGGCGCTCAGCCGGGACTGCGGTACGTGCCAGACGAGGGCGGCTCGCCAGGTGTCGGATTCAGAGTCGCTGTGGTTCGGTGTCGGAGTCTGGGGCAGCACGGCGACGGCGAACGGTGTGCGGTCGGCAGCAGTTCCCGGCGTCGCGATGTCGACGCTGATCAGAATCCGGTCGCCCTCGATCTCGAGCACCGGGTCGGCGATCGACACCAGCAGCGCTCCGCGATAGCCGCGAAAGCGCACGGCTCCGGCGAAACGCAGCGACCCGGTGAGCGAGTCGGCATCAAAAGCCGAATCGTCGACCAGGTCGAACCGAAAGGTACTCGGCTCGAGCGCGCCGTGCGGGCTCAGCCACTGCTCGGTTCCGTCGGGAATCGCCGCTACATAAGAACGGAATGCGGTCTTGATATTCCACTCGAGAGAACCGGTCACACCTTCACTCTCCTTCGGGTAAAAGCTTGTCACACAACAACTACAATTATATACTCTAGTGTGAGTAGTAGATTTTAGTGCTTGTTTGGGAGTGTTAGAAGCGTACTCTTGCAGCAAGCCGGGAATGCATCACCACACGACGAAGAGGTCACTATGCCAGTACTCACCAAAGCCAGCGTCGAGCACGAGTTCACGACCGACGTGGACATTTCGTCGCAGGAATTCTGGCGAGGAACACCCGCAGAGCGGGAGGTCTCCTGGGCCCGCCTGCGCAACGAGGCTCCGGTCAGCTTTCACCCGCCCATCGAGGTTCCCTTCGAACATGAAGAGAAGGGATTCTGGGCCATCGTGCGGGCCAAAGACATCACCTCTGTCGCCCGTGCAGACGACGACTTTCTCTCGGGCTTCGGCCTGGCCGCTGAGGCCGTGCCGCCCGAGCTGGTGAAGGCGAACCTGTTCTTTCACGGCATGGATGGCGCCGAGCACCAGAAGTACCGCGGCCTCGTCAGCGCGGCGTTCACCCCCAAGCAGATCGGTCGCATCATCGACCAGATCCACGCGAACGCCACGATCATCGTCGACGACCTGCAGGGTGCGGGCGAGGTCGACTTCGTCACCGCGGTCGCGCGCCGGCTGCCGCTGTTGACTGGCGCGATGATGTTCGGCGTGCCCGACTCGGAGCAAGACGCGTTCGCCGCGGCCAGCGAGAAATTCGTCGGGCGCAACGACTCAGAACTCGGTAACCCGGCCGACCCGCTGAAGGCCGTTCGTGAGGCGAAAGAGACGCTCTACGGCCTCGGCTCGAGCCTCGCGGCCTATCGCCGCAGACACCCGGCCGACGACTTGATGAACGACCTGGTCAGCGCCGAAATCGACGGTGCACGGCTGACCGACGACGACATCGGCGCCTTCACCTTTCTGATGGCCGTCGCGGCCACCGACACCACGAAGCAGACCACGAGCCACACGATGCTCGCCCTGACGAACAACCCCGGCCAGCGCGCCTGGCTGATGGAGGACTTCGACGGTCGCATCAAGGGTGCGGCGAACGAATTCGTGCGTTACGCCACCCCGATCATCCACCACGCCCGCACCGCGAGCCGAGATCTGGTGTTCGAGGGGCAGGAGATCGCCGCCGGCGACAAGGTGGTGCTGTTCTATTCCGCGGGTAATCGCGATGAGACGCTGTTCACCGACCCGATGAAGTTCGACCTGGCGAGAAAGCCCAACCCGCACATCTCGTTCGGCGGCGGAGGCGTGCACTTCTGTCTCGGCAGCCGGGTCGCGCTGACTCAGCTCGAGGCTCTGTACGGGGAGTTGCTCGGCCGTTTTCCGAACATCGAGGTGACCGGCGAGCCCGAGTATCTCTCGAGCCGGGCCATCAACGGCATCAAGCACCTCCCGGTGCGTGTCTCATGAGCGGCGAATCGGCAGGCGGCACGTTGAAGGTCGAAGTCGACCGCACCCGGTGCATCGGACTCGGGCTCTGCGAAGCCGCATCGCCGAAACACTTCGAGGTCGGTGAAGACGGCAAGCTGATCATCCTGCAATCCATCGTCGACTCGGGCAGCTCGGGTGACCTCGCTGAGGTCGAAGAAGCGGTGGCGTCGTGCCCGACGAGTGCGTTGCGGTTCGTGCGATGACCGAAGTGGATGCCCGCTCAGCGCCCGCGCCCGACGAAAACTCGCCCGGCGAAAGCCGGCCCGAGGGCGACCCACCCAGCGTGAAGCGGCTCGTCATCGTCGGTGCGTCGCTGGCGGGCATGAAGGCGGTTGAGGGAGCGCGCAAATCGGGCTACGCCGGCGAGATCGTGCTGATCGGCGACGAACACCACTTTCCTTACGACCGCCCGCCGCTGTCGAAGAGGTTCCTCGACGACGAGCGCGACGTTCCGTACTTCAGGGAGCACACCTCGTACGTCGAAGACCTCGACGCGACCCTGCTGCTCGGCAGCCCGGCGATCGCGCTGCGGCCGGCTGAGAAGGCCGTCATCGTCGACGGCCGCGCCGTGCACTACGACGCGCTCGTCATCGCCACCGGCGCCTCCCCCCGCACGATGCCGCAGTGGGCGGGCATGCAAGGAGTCGTCACGCTGCGGCGGTTCGCCGACGCCGTCACGATTCGCGGCGCGCTCGACGCCCAGAAGAACGTGACTATCATCGGTGCGGGGTTCATCGGCGCCGAGATCGCGTCGGCTGCCCGAAAGAGTGGATGCACGGTAACGATCGTCGAGGCGACCGAGACGCCGCTGGCGCGTGCGGTCGGGCCCGAGATGGGCATCCTGTTGTCGAAGATGCACGAGAAGTACGGCACCGCGCTCTACTGCGGAGTGACCGTAGCCTCCGTCAACGGCGGCGAAAGCGGCGACAAGGTTCAGAGCGTCGAGCTGAGCGATGGCCGGGTCATCCCGACCGATCTGCTGCTGGTGTCGATCGGAGCGTCGCCGGCGACCGAGTGGCTGCGTGATTCGGGTATCGAGCTGACGCCCGACGGCGGAATCGTCTGCGATGCGTCGCTGCAGACGTCGCTCCCCGGCGTGTATGCGGCGGGCGATGTGGTGCACTGGCCGAACGCCATCATGGACACCACGATGCGGCTCGAACACTGGACCAGCGCCAACGAGCAGGGGGCGCTCGCGGGTAAGAACGCGGCCGGCGTGGCCGACCGCGCGGTCTACGAGACGGTGCCGTACTTCTGGAGCGATTGGTACGGCAACCGCATCCAGTTCGTCGGGGTGGCCGGTACGATCACGCCGCACGTCGTCAGCGGATCGGTCGAGAGCGACAAGTTCGTCGCGTTGTACCAGTTGGGCGACCGGGTCGTCGGCGCGCTGACCGTGAACGAGCCCTCGCGCATCATGAAGGAGCGGCGCAGAATCTCGCAGCGCACCTCGTGGCAAGATGCGCTCGACGTCTATGCGGCGGCGGATGCGGCGCGGGCCGGCGCGGTCGCGGCCGACGCCATCGTGGCCGGTTGAGGAAGTCGCGACCGATGGCGCGACCCCGACGTCACCGAGTCGAGCACTGATGCAGATCGAGCCCTTCACCGTCGCGGTAAGCGACGACTCTCTCGCCGACCTGAACCGCCGGCTCGAGCAGACCCGGTGGCCCGACGAGTTGCACGACGTCGGCTGGGACTACGGCACGCCGAACGGCTACCTGCGCGAGCTTGTCGAGTACTGGCGCGACTCGTTCGATTGGCGGGCGGCCGAGCGGCGGCTGAACTCTTTCGCCCAGAAGATGGCGACGATCGACGGGCAGCGGGTGCACTTCATTCACGAGAAGGGGATCGGGCCGGCACCGCTGCCGATTATCCTCTCGCACGGCTGGCCCGGAACGTTCAACGAGTTCTCGAAGATCATCCCGTTGTTGACAGACCCGGCGGCGCACGGCAGTGATGCCGCCGACGCGTTCGATGTGGTCGTGCCGTCGCTTCCGGGCTTCGCCTTCTCAGACCCGTTTCTGACCTCAGGCGACAACCACCGCCGCATGGCCGATCTCTTCGATGCGCTGATGACTGACGGTCTTGGTTACGCGCGTTTCGCGGCCCACGGCGGCGACATCGGCGGCGTGGTCACCGCGTCGCTCGGCGACCGGCACGCCGACCAACTGCGGGCGATGCACGTCACGTCGACGGCGCTGGTCGAGCCGCAGCTCTCGCCCGAGACCGTACTCTCGGCCGCCGAACGCGCGTTTCTCGAGGGCCGAAACGTCTGGCGCGAGGCCGAGGGTGCCTACGCGCACCAGCAGAACACCAAGCCGCAGACGCTTTCGCACGGGCTGACCGACTCGCCCGTCGGCCTCGCCTCCTGGATCGTCGAGAAGTACCGCGCCTGGTCTGATTGTGGCGGCGACGTCGAATCGCGCTTCAGCAAAGACGAGCTACTCACCACGATCAGCCTCTACTGGCACACCAACTCCATCGCCTCGGCGAACCGCATCTACCGCGACAACTCGCGCGACCGGCTGATGGTTCCGGATGCCCGGCCCATCCCAGTGCGCACCGGAATGGCCGTCTTCGCCGGCGACATCAACCAGGCCCCCGAAGAGTGGGCGGCCCGCCTCTTCGCCCTCGAGCGCTACGTTCGCATCCCCCGAGGCGGCCACTTCGCCGCCTTTGAGGAGCCGCAGCTGCTCGCGGACGAGTTGCGCACCTTCTTTCGTGCCTTTCGCTGAGCCGCGGGCTCCGGATGCTCGTCCCCCGCCGCCCGCCGCCCGCCCGAGCTAGAAGACGACGATCGAGCGGGCGACGCCGCCCGACTCCATGCGCACCACGGCCTCGTTGAGCTGGTCGAGCGTAATGCGCTCGCCGACGAGTTCGTCGAGCTTCAGCAGCCCGCGCAGGTAAAGGTCGGCCAGAATCGGGATGTCGCGTTTGAAGTTGTTCGCGCCCATCAGCACGCCCTTCAGCTGCTTGCCGTTGAAAATCATGTCTTGCGCCGGCACCTTCACCTCGCGTCCGGTGGCGGGTACACCCACCATGTAGGCGGTACGGCCTGGGCGCAGAATCGCAATGGCGTCTTCGATGGCCGAGGGCAGGCCGATGCACTCGAACGAGTAGTCGACGCCGACTCCGGTGGCCGCGAGGATGTTCTCGACGGTCTTGCCGTCGCGCGCGTCGATCAGATCGGTCGCGCCGAACTCCGCGGCGAGGGCGAGCTTGTCTTCGGCGACGTCGATCGCGAAGATGCGGCGCGCGCCCGAGAGCTTGGCGGCCTGAATCGCATTGAGGCCGATTCCGCCACAGCCGAACACGGCGACGGTGGTGCCGGCCTTCACCTGCGCACCGTTCATGACTGAACCCGCACCCGTCATCACGGCGCAACTCAGCAGCGCTGCCAGATCGAGCGGCAGTTCATCCGGAATCTTCACCAGCGAGTCTTCGCCCACCAGAATGGTCTCGGCAAAGCCGCCGAGGTTGCCCAGCTGAGCGATCGGCTTTCCGTTCAGGGTCAGCCGCGCACGGTCGCGCGGAACCACGCGCCGGTTCTGGCACATGTTGGTGAAGCCGTCGAGGCACTGCGGGCATTTGCCGCAGTAGCGCGAGTTGCAGGCGACGACGTGGTCGCCCACGACGAACTCGGTGACCGCGCTGCCGACACGCTCGACGACACCCGACACCTCGTGGCCGAGCACCGCGGGCGGGGCGACGGCGCCGGCCATCTTGCCGCGCATGATCGTCAGGTCGCTGTGGCACAGGCCGCACGCGGCCACCTTCACGACGACCTCGTTGGGCAGCGGTTCGTCGAGCTCGATATTCTCGACCGTGACCGGTGCGCCGATTTCCATGATGACTGATGCGAGCGTCATTTCTCTCCCTTGATGATGTGAACGATGATGATGTGATTTGTGCCGATGTGGGGTGAATGGATGAACGGGGCCGGCCCCGGTGGCGGCGAGCTCACGCCGGCCGGTGGAACTCGGTGACGGTGAAGCCTTCGTCTTGGTCGATGAAGCCCACTTCGAGGCGTTCGCCGATCACGAGCGTGTCAGGGTCGATGGCCACGTTCGAGATGACGCGAACTCCCTCGTCCAGTTCGACGAGCACGATCACCGCCGGCCCGTCGAAGGCCGGTGCGGTCGGGTGGCGTTGCACGACGAAGCTGTAGAGCGTGCCCGTGCCGGCCGCGACCACCGTGTTCCATTCGAACGAGTGGCAGTGCGGGCAGGCAGGCCCCGGCGGGTGCCGCAACCGGCCGCACGAGTCGCAGCGCTGAATGAGCAGCTGGTGCGCCTTCGTGCCCTCCCAGAAGAAGGCGGTGTCGTCGTTCATTGCGGGAAACGAGCGGCCGCTGCGGGGCAGCGAAAGTGACGGCGACAGGGCAGAGGAGGCGGCCGAGTCGGGCGAAGAGGCCGGTGAAACGGTGTCTGTCATGGTCTTCGCCTTCTACAATCTGCTCAGCACGAGGGCGCTGGTCGGCACATGCGAGCCCGACGTCACGACGACGTTGCGGGTATCCTTCACCTGGTTCACGGCGGTGCCGCGAAGCTGACGCACGGCCTCGGCGATGCCGTTGAACCCGTGGATGTACGCCTCACCGAGTTGGCCGCCGTGGGTGTTGACCGGCAGCCGCCCGTCGATCTCGATGGCGCCGTCGCGAATGAAGTCGGGCGCCTCGCCCACACCACAGAAGCCGAGCGCCTCAAGCTGCATGAGCACGGCCGGGGTGAAGTGGTCGTACAGAATCGCTACGTCGATGTCGGCAGCACTGAGGCCCGACTGCTGCCAGAGCTGCCGGGCCGCGATACCCGTCTCTTGCGTGGTGGTGATGACGTCGCGGTAGTAGTTCGACATCAGCACCGGTTCCGGTCCCATCCCCTGGGCCGCGCCCGCGATGAGCACCCCCGAGCGGCTGCCGGATGCCCGTGCCGAAGCCCGCGCGCGCTCGGCACTGACGACCACGATCGCCACGCCGCCGTCGCTCTCTTGGCAGCAGTCGAGCAGGTGCAAGGGATCCACGATCATCCGTGACGCCTGGTGGTCTTCGAGGGTGATCGGCTTGCCGTAGAACCATGCCTTGGGGTTCGTCGCAGCATGCCGCCGTGAGGCCACCGAGACGCGACCGAAGTCTTCGCTCCTTGCGCCGTACTCATGCATGTAGCGGCGTGCGGTCATGCCGATGGTGGAGGCCGGCGTCGAGAGCCCGTAGGGTGCGTGCCATGATCGGTCGATCGCGGCGCTCGTCGCCAGCCCGCCGCCGCCGTAGGTTGCGCTCGGCAGCCCGAACCGCTCTTGCGAGCGTTCGTTCATGGCGCGATAGCAGACCACGACGTCGGCGAGACCGGCCTCGATGGCGGCGGCAGCGAGCGCGACGGTGCCGCATCCACCGCCGCCGCCGCCCGGAATCTCGGCGAAGAAGCTGACCGACTGGATGCCAAGCGAACGCGCCACCGAACCGACGCCGTTGTTATCCATGGTCAACGTGAGCAGACCGTTGACCTCTTCGGGAGCGATGCCGGCGTCGGCCAGGGCTGCGGTGATGCACTCGATGGCGAGCCGCAGCTCTGACCGGCCGGAGTTCTTCGAAAACTCGGTGGCGCCGATGCCGACGATGGCCGCTTTGCCGGTCATCGTCAACTCAGCACGATATTGACGTTCTTGACCCGCAAGAACTCCATGATGCCTTCGCGACCGCCTTCGCGGCCGTACCCGCTCTGCTTCACGCCGCCGAACGGAGCGTTGTACGACGCGGGAGCCGGGCCGCCGTTGATACCGACGTTGCCCACCTCGAGTTTCGAGGCCGCCCAGAGCGCACGATCGAGATCGCGGGTCTGCACGTAGCCGGCGAGGCCGAACGTGCTGTCGTTCGCCAGTTCGATGGCCTCGTCGTCGGTTCTGAACGACGTGATCGTCGCAACCGGGCCGAACACCTCTTCTTGGGCGATGTAGCTGTCGTTCGGCGCACCGGTGAGCAGCATCGGCTGCAAGAAATAGCCCTTGCCCAGTTCGCCACCCGAAATCGCCCCGCCGCTTTCGACGGTCGCCCCGTCGGCGACCGCGCGGTCGACCATGCCCAGGATGCGCTCGCGGGCGCCCTTGCTGATGACTGGACCCATGTCGACGGTGTCGTCGAACGGATCGCCGACCTTCACGTTGTTGAAGGCGCTGACGATCCGTTTCACTGTCTCGTCGTAGAGGCTCTCGTGCACGATCATGCGGGCCGGCGCCGTGCAGACCTGGCCGGCGAGCCGGCAGAACGAGAGTTCTTGGCCGACGACCTTGTCGAGATCGGCGTCTTCGAAGACGATGTGCGCCGACTTGCCGCCCAGCTCCATGACCAGTGGCGTGAGGCCCTGCGCTGCGGAGGCCTGGATGAGCTTGGCCGTCGGAACACCGCCGGTGAAGCTGATCTTGTCGACGTCGATGTGCCGCACGAGCGCCTCGCCCGCCTCGGGGCCGCCAGGCAGAACGCTGACGGTTCCGATCGGGAACCCGGCCTCGCGAGCGAGCTTGCCGAACAGCACCGCAGAGAAGGGGGCGAGTTCCGGAGGCTTGATGATGACCGAGCATCCGGCAGACAGAGCCGCGACGACACTCATATAGATGTTGCCGAGCGGTGAGTTCCAGGTGAGGATCTTGACCACGACGCCCACCGGTTCGTGGGTCGTGAAGTTGAACGGGCGACCCGGCGCCAGCTCGAGCGTGTCGCCGAGGATCTTCTCGATCCAGCCGGCGTAGTAGCCGAACCAGGCGGGGATGCGGTTCTCGATCAGCGCCTTGTACCCGCGATAGGGCGTACCGGCCTCGAGAGCGTTGATCACCGAGAACTCGCGGGAGCGCGCCACGATCAGGTCGGCCAGCTTCATGATGGCGGCCTGGCGCGCAGCGGGGGGAAGCGCGCCCCACTTCTTCTGAGCAGCCTTCGAGACGGCGACGGCCCGATCGACCTCACTTGGTCCGGCGAGCGGGAACGAGGCCTGCACTGTGCCGGTCGAGGGGTTAACGTGCTCGAGTTCGCCGCCGGAGCCGGTGAGCAGAGTCTCGTCGCCGATGATCATTGCGCCCTGAAGAAGATCTGTTTCACCATGATCTTTGTGCATGTCCTTCACCCATCCATCTGCGGGGCGAAGCAGTTTGCTGCCGCTACGGCCACCGAGCCGTATTCTTCGTACTTGTAAACTATACGATAGGGTAAAAAATATAACACCGCGATAGCAATGCATTTCTGACAGATGTTTGCGGATTGCGAAAACGGGCGGTAAGCCTGTTAGCGAGTCAACGACGACCAGCGGAGAAGGCGTGTCTCTCACAGAACAAGAATCTTCCTCCTTTCTCGAAGGTGTAAGGGTGCTCGAGCTAGCCGATGAGCTCGGCGAGTACTGCGGCAAGGTGCTGGCCGGCATGGGCGCCGACGTGGTGAAAGTCGAGCCCGCTGCCGGCGAGAGAACCAGAACCTACGGTCCGTTCTATGACGACGTCGAGCACCCGGATCGCAGCCTGCACTTCTGGCACTACAACTTCGGCAAGCGGTCGGTGGTGCTCGACCTTGAAGACTCGGCCGGGCAGGCCGCTTTTCGCGAGCTCGCCGCACGGGCCGATGTCGTGATCGATACCCGGCACCGCAGCTATCTGGATGATCGGGGGCTCGGTTACGAGGCCCTGAAGCTGCTCAACCCCGGTGTGATCTACGCGCGAATCAGTGCCTTCGGCGACACCGGGCCGTGGGCCGACTACGAGGCCAGCGACCTCGTTCACCTGGCCCTTGGCGGAATCATGATGAACTGCGGCTACGACCCGACCCCGACGGGCGAGTACGACTCGGCACCGGTCGCCCCGCAGATGTGGCAGTCGTACCATATCGTCGGCGAGGTCACGGCGATCCAGATTCTGGCGGCGCTCAACTACCGGTTCGAATCCGGTCTCGGCCAGAAGCTCTCGGCTTCGGTGCACGACGCCGTGAGTAAGACCACCGAGACCGACCTGCCCGACTGGGTCTACTCGCATCGCCCGCACGCCCGGCTCACCGGCCGGCACTCGTTCGCGAAGGCCGACGGTTCGGCCGAGGGCGCGCGACTGGCCGCCACCATGGTGAACCCCAATGCCCGAACCAAAGACGGTCGCTGGGTGCTGACGTATCGCACCTACCTCGAAGGGCTGCAGAAGTCGTTCGAGAGCACGGTCGATCTGCTGCAGCACTACAGCGCCGAAGAAGACCTGGCCGACGAGCCGTATTCGCACGGCGACGTACTGTCAAAACCAGCGAACATCCAGCACCTGCAAGACGTGGTCGGGCGCTTGATCGGCGGCTACGCCTTCGACAAAGATCTCTGGAAAGACGGTCAGGCACGCGGGCTGACCTGGGCTCCGGTGCGCCGGCCAGAAGAGAACGTCGGCGAAGAGCACTGGGCGAGGCGTGAGACGTTCATCGAGGTGGAGCATCCCGAGCTCGGCAAGACGTTCACCGAGATCGGGGCAAAGTGGATGGCCCCGGGCATCCCGTGGCGCACCGGGCCCCGAGCCCCGCTGCTCGGCGAGCACACAGCAGAGGTGCTCACGACGACCGCGGGGTGGGTGGATGCCCGCCCGGCAGCCGCGCGCGATGCCGCACCCGATACGGCGCCGTCGAGCACCCGGCCGCGCACCACGACCACCCGGCCGCGCACCACCCCTCCGCCCGCCCCGGCCCATGGCCCCGGCGGCCGGCCCTTCGCCCTCAGCAACGTGCGGGTCGTCGACCTCGCCTGGATGCTGGCCAGCGCTGGCGCCGGCCGTTTCTTCGCCGCCCACGGTGCCGAAGTCATCAAGGTCGAACATTCCTCTCGCCTCGACGGCATGCGCATGGGAATGGGAGTGCCGCCGCTCGGCGGCCGCGCCGAACGTCAGGCGGCGACGGCCCCGCTCGGCATCGACCGCGAGCGCAGCATCAATCGCAGCGGGTCGTTCGGCGAGATCAACGCCGGCAAGCGCAGCCTGAGCCTCAACCTGAAGAATCCGCGCGCCAAAGAGATTCTCACCGAGCTGCTGCGTGACGCCGACATCGTGGTCGAAGGCTTTTCGCCCGGCACTATGGAGCGCATGGGGTTCGGCTACGAACGTCTGCGAGAGATCAATCCGCGACTCATCTACGTGCAGCAGTCGGGCATGGGCCAGATCGGCACCTACGGTCAGCTGCGCAGCTTCGGCCCGACGGCCCAGGCCTTCTCGGGTCTGACCGAGATGTCGGGCTTCGCCGAGCCGTGGTCGCCCGCCGGCATCGGGTTCTCGTACCTCGACTGGTTCGGCGCCTATCAGATGAGCACCGCCATGATGGGGGCGCTGTACCGGCAGAACCGCACGGGCCTGGGCTGCTGGATCGACTCGTCGCAGACCGAGACCG
>JAODBB010000201.1 GCA_025463745.1 Subtercola sp. | reverse complement strand
GAGAATGTCAGACGCAGTTAGAGGAGCAATGGACGTTGCTGTAGAGGGCCAGATCGCGCATCCGCGAATTGGCGCGGGGCAGAAGGTCAAAGCGTACGTCGCTCTGACAAAACCTCGGGTCATGGAGTTGCTGCTGGTCACGACAGTACCGGTTATGATTCTGGCCCAGGGCGGCATTCCGAATCTCTGGCTCGTGTTCGCCACCCTCGTGGGCGGTGCGCTCAGCGCCGGTGGCGCCGGAGCGTTCAACTGCTACATCGACCGCGACATCGACCGCGTGATGAACCGCACGAAGTCGCGCCCGCTGGTGACCGGCGAACTGAGCGACCGCGAAGCGCTGGTGTTCGCGTGGGTGCTGGCCGTCGTCTCCACGCTCTGGTTCGGATTCTTCGTCAACTGGTTCGCCGCCGGGCTCTCGGTCATCGCGATCGTTCTGTACGCGGTCGTCTACACGATCATTCTGAAGCGCCACACCTCGCAGAACATCATCTGGGGCGGCACGGCCGGCTGCATGCCTGTGCTCATCGGCTGGGCCGCCGTCACGAATTCGCTCGACTGGCCTGCCTGGATTCTGTTCGGTGTCATTTTCTTGTGGACGCCCCCGCACTACTGGCCGCTCTCGATGCGCTACAGCGACGACTACAAGTCGGTCGGCGTGCCGATGCTCGGCGTCACTCGTGGTCGGGCCGTCGTGGGGCTGCAGACCATCCTTTACGCCTGGGCCACCGTAGCCTGCTCGCTGCTGCTGATTCCGGTCGCCTCGATGGGGCTCGTCTACACAGTCGCCGCTGTCGCTTCGGGCGGCTGGTTCATCTACGAGACCCATCGCCTGTACAACACCGCCATCAGCCATGGGGATGTTCGGCCGATGCGCGTCTTCCACGCCTCGATCACGTATCTGACCATTCTGTTTCTGGCGATCGCGATCGACCCGCTCCTGCCGTTCTGACCCCGGATCTCTTGTCAGAGGGGTCGGCGTAGGTCGTCTTGGGGATCGACATCGGTCGCAGCCCATGAGTTGTCATCCCGACGTCGTTAAGTGATAATTACTCAATGAGGTTATCGAACAGGAGTTACAGACTTCCTGCGGGGATTTTGGTGGTTGTTGTTGTCATCGCACAATATCTGAGCGATCTCAGTTCGGGTGATTTGACTGCCGCCGCAGTTCTCGCCGACGAGGATGTCGACCCAGACGTGGTCGCTGCGTACGCCCAGGCGCAGCCCATCGGTGACGCTCAGATCACAGATCAGGATTCTTGGGGAGACGGTGAGGGCAGCTACAGCGGTCCTGGATATTCAACCAGCGTGAACGGTGGTCTCGGTGCAGCGTGGGACGTGTCGTTCGAGCTGAACGGAGTCGTGCACACCGACCAGATCACGGTGGTCAAACACGCCGGGTCGTGGATAGTAGACCAGGGTCTCACCGTCGATCTTCAGCCTGACCTCGACGTTCTCGCGACCGCTCATTTGGCCGGCACGAACGCCACCCTTAATCAGATGACGGGGTTGCCCTTCGGCGTGTATACGATCGTCGCGCCCCGGGGTGCGGTCTTCGACCCGAGCATCCTCACGATCGACAGCACGACGAATGACCCGTTCACGGCCCTGACTATCTCCCAAGGGTGACGACGAAAATCGACACTCGATGGGCCCCCAACGCCCATCCCACGAGAGTCCCGAGTCGGCTTCGCTGCAGCTGACCGGTCGTAGGCAACGCAGCTGCCCCGGGCGAAGTTACACTCGTGTTGTCGGAAAACACGAGCTCGAACGGACGTAGATGCACATTCCACAACTGCAGACCCCACTCTCCTGGGCGGCAGAACGGTGGACTCTCAGCTCGCGCGCCCTGCGCTGGGCCACCACCGCGGCGCTGGTGGTCAGCATCTTCATCGTGCTCAGCGGCGGAATCGTGCGTGTCACCGGTTCGGGGCTCGGCTGCCCGACCTGGCCGGCCTGTGAAACGGGGTCGCTGACCACGACGCCGGCCCTGGGCATCCATGGTCTGATCGAATTCACCAACCGCGCGCTCACCGGCGTGCTCATCGCGGCCGTCGGCTGGGTCATCATCGCCGCCCGGTTGCAGAAACCGCGCGTTCGCGGCATGACGCGACTGGCCTGGTCGCAGTTCTGGCTGGTCGTGGCCAACGCGGTCGCCGGCGGAATCACGGTGCTCGCCCAGCTGAACCCCTACATCGTGGCCTTTCACTTCGTGATGGCCATCGCACTGCTCACGACCACCACACTCACCTGGCATCGTGCCCATCGAGGGCAGTCGGCGGCCGTGGTGCTGCCACGCGCGGCCCGGGTGCTGAGCGTTGTACTGGTCGCCGTGACCATCGTGCTGATCATGGTGGGCACACTCGTCTCGGGCACCGGCCCGCACTCGGGCGACTCGGCCGACGTGCCGCGCATGGCGTTCAACTGGGGCGACGTGACGATTCTGCACGGCGTGCTCGGCTCGTCGACGCTCGTGCTCGGCATCGTTCTCTACGCCGTGCTGGCCCGGGTGCCGGGCGCCCAACTGGTGCGCCGCCGCACACTGACGTTCATCATCGTCGTCATCGCCCAGGCCGCCCTCGGGCTGGTGCAGTCGCTCACCGGCCTGCCCGAGGCCCTCGTCGCCCTGCATCTGCTCGGCGCCGCACTGGTGTGGGTGGGCGCGCTGCGGGTGCTGCTCGACGTGAATCCGCGGCTTTTCTCGGTAGCGCAGGCGACAAGCTCAGAGGTTGGAGAGAGTCGACCTGCAACAATCTCCGCCCCGGTAGAATAAAAAGGTTGCTTGCTCCGTTGGAATAAGTGGCCAAGCTTTTCGGCCTGCAACAAAAAGGAAGGGAGAAAGTCATGACAGACGTACTCATCGACCGGCCAGAACTTCAGAACCTCGGGGTATACGAGTTCGGGTGGTCCGACTCGGATGCCGCGGGAGCGACCGCCCAGCGCGGTATTTCACCTGACGTTGTGCGAGGTATCTCGACGCTCAAGAACGAGCCCGAATGGATGCTCAAGAACCGCCTCAAGGCCCTTGCCATCTTCGAACGCAAACCGATGCCGACGTGGGGAGCAGACCTTTCCGGCATCGATTTCGACAACATCAAGTACTTCGTCCGGTCGACCGAGAAGCAGGCCCAGACGTGGGAAGACCTGCCCGACGACATCAAGAACACCTACGAGAAGCTCGGCATCCCCGAGGCCGAGCGCCAGCGCCTCGTCTCCGGTGTGGCCGCCCAGTACGAGTCGGAGGTGGTGTACCACACCATCCGCGAAGACCTCGAAGCTCAGGGGGTCATCTTCATGGATACCGATACCGCGCTGCGCGAGCATCCGGAATTCTTCGACGAGTACTTCGGCACCGTGATCCCGTCGGGCGACAACAAGTTCGCCGCCTTGAACACCGCTGTGTGGTCGGGCGGCTCGTTCGTCTACGTGCCGAAGAACGTGCACGTCGAGATTCCGCTGCAGGCCTACTTCCGTATCAACACCGAGAACATGGGCCAGTTCGAGCGCACGCTGATCATCGCCGACGAGGGCTCGTACGTGCACTACATCGAGGGATGCACGGCGCCCATCTACAAGAGCGACTCGCTGCACTCGGCCGTCGTCGAGATCATCGTGAAGAAGAACGCCCGCGTTCGCTACACGACGATCCAGAACTGGTCGAACAACGTCTACAACCTGGTCACCAAGCGCGCCATTGCGCACGAGGGCGCGACCATGGAGTGGATCGACGGCAACATCGGCTCGAAGGTCACCATGAAGTACCCGTCGATCTACCTAGTCGGCGAGCACGCCAAGGGTGAGACGCTCTCGGTCGCCTTCGCAGGCCCCGGCCAGCACCAAGACGCCGGCGCGAAGATGATCCACATGGCGCCGTACACCCAGTCGTCGATCGTCTCGAAGTCGATCGCCCGGGGCGGTGGCCGTGCCGGTTACCGCGGTGAAGTGCGGGTCGCCGAGAACGCGCATCACTCGGCGAACACGGTTCGCTGCGACGCTCTTCTTGTCGACACGCAGTCGCGTTCAGACACCTACCCGTCTATCGACATCCGAGTGGATGATGTGCAACTCGGCCACGAAGCAACCGTTTCGCGGGTCAGCGAAGAGCAGCTCTTCTACCTGATGAGCCGTGGGCTGCCCGAAGACGAAGCCATGGCGATGATCGTTCGCGGCTTCATCGAGCCGATCGCTCGTGAACTGCCGATGGAATACGCCCTCGAACTCAACAAGCTCATCGAAATGGGCATGGAAGGGTCAGTAGGTTAATGACCTCAGCAGCACCCGCTCGTACAACAGCGCCCGAAAGCACGGTGCCCGGAGCCGGAGTCGATGGTTCGACGACTGGGCAGGCGACGCCGGCTTCGCCTCAGACCGTCGGCGGCCACCGCGGCGAGCCGATGGGCTCACGCTCGCACACCGACGGCGCCTGGCAGGAGAAGCCGGTTCAGACTCGTTCTGAGCGCTTCACCTCGGTGAAGGTCGGCGATTTCGACCAGCCCAGCGGCCATGAGCTGGAGTGGAAGCTCACGCCGATCAAACTGGTCGCCGACCTCATTTCGGGCGAGCTCGACGGCACCCCTGTCGAACCCTCGGCCGATGACGTCGACGGCTACACCCTGAGCTGGGTCGACCGCACCGATCTCCGCGTCGGCAGCGCCGGCCTGCCCGAAGAGAAGGCCAGCGCCAACGCCTGGTCGGCATTCGAGAAGGCACTCGCCATCGATGTGACGAGCGAGACCCCCACCGCGTTCATCGTCAAGCGCGACGGGCTCGGTTCTGGCGCGCGCGCCGCGCACACGGTCATCACCGCCGAACCGAACAGCCGCGGCCTCGTCATTCTCGAGAACGCCGGCGACGCGCGCCTCACCGAGAACGTCGAGATCGTCGTTCGTGAAGGCGCCCACGTGACCGTGGTGAGCGTGCAGGAGTGGAACGATTCCGCCGTGCACCTCTCGAGTCACTTCGCACAGGTGGGGCGCGACGCGAGCCTCCGCCACATCGTGGTGTCGCTCGGCGGGTCGGTCGTGAGGCTGAACCCGAGCATCCACTTGTCGGGGCAGGGCTCGAACACCGACGCGTACGGCCTGTACTTCGCCGATGCCGGGCAGCACCTCGAGCAGCGGGTCTACATCGACCACGAGGCCGAGAACTCGCGCTCGCGCGTCAAGTACAAGGGTGCGCTGCAGGGCGAAGGTGCACACACGGTGTGGGTCGGCGACGTGCTGATTCGCCAGACCGCCAACGGCACCGACAGCTACGAAGAGAACCGCAACCTCGTTCTCTCCGAAGGCACCCGGGCCGACTCGATTCCGAACCTCGAGATCGAGACCGGCAACATCCTCGGCGCCGGGCACGCCAGCTCCACCGGGCGTTTCGACGACGAGCAGCTGTTCTACCTGCAGTCGCGCGGCATCAGCGAAGAAGAGGCGCGCAGGCTTGTCGTGCGCGGATTCTTGGCCGAGATCATCCAGCAGATCGGCTCAGCGGCCGTCGAAGACCGGCTTCACCGTGCCGTCGAGGCAGAGCTGATGATCGCGGGCGCAGCATCAGCGGCGGCCGGCACGGATGCAGCGGTGAGCGAGTAATGGCCGCTGTACGCATCTGCGCGCTCGACGAGCTCAACGAGAACGAAGCGTTGCGCGTCGAGATCGACGGCGTGCCGATCGCGCTCGTCAAAGACTCCTCCGGCGACTGCTACGCCATCGGCGACACCTGCACCCACGGCGACATCTCGCTGGCCGAGGGTTTCGTCGAAGACGACACCCTCGAATGCTGGGCGCACGGCTCGAAATTCTCCCTGCTCACCGGCAAGCCGCTGACCCTCCCGGCCTACGAGCCGGTTCCCGTCTACGAACTCAGCATCGTCGACGGCGACATCTACATCGACCCGACCCTTACAAAAGAGATTGCTTAGACCATGTCAACCTTAGAAATCAAAGACCTGCATGTCAGTGTCGAGACCGAGCAGGGAGCCAAGCAGATTCTGCGCGGCGTGAACCTTGTGATCAAGCAGGGCGAGACCCACGCGATCATGGGGCCGAACGGTTCGGGCAAGTCGACGCTCGCCTATGCGATTGCCGGGCATCCGAAGTACAAGGTCACCAGCGGCTCGATTCTGCTCGACGGCGAAGAGATGACCACCCTGTCGGTGGATGCTCGGGCCCGTGCCGGGCTGTTCTTGGCGATGCAGTACCCCGTCGAGATCCCCGGTGTCACCGTCACCAACTTCTTGCGCACCGCGAAGACCGCCATCGACGGCAGCGCGCCGCCCCTGCGGGGCTGGATCAAAGACGTCAAGACGTCGATGACCGCCCTGCGTATGGACAGCACGTTCGCTGAACGCAACGTGAACGAGGGATTCTCGGGCGGCGAGAAGAAGCGCAACGAGATTCTGCAGCTCGAGCTGCTGAAGCCGAAGATCGCCGTGCTCGACGAGACCGACTCGGGCCTCGACGTCGACGCGCTGAAGATCGTGTCGGAAGGCGTGAACCGCGCCAAGGCGAACACCGACGTCGGCGTGCTGCTCATCACGCACTACAACCGCATTCTGCGTTACATCACGCCCGACTTCGTGCATGTGTTCGTTGCCGGCCAGGTCGTAGAGTCGGGCGGGCCAGAGCTCGCCGTACAACTCGAGAACGATGGGTACGACGTGTATGTCGCGGCAAGCGCTGCTGCCGCTTCTGCCATCGCCTCCGCCGAGGCATCCGATGCTGCCGCGGCTTCGGCACCCGCCGTCAACGCCTAGAGCGACGTAGGATTAACACATGGTCACCACACTCGAGCCAACCAAGTACGACCAGGTCGAAGAGGCTCTCAAAGACGTCATGGACCCAGAGCTCGGCGTCAACATCGTCGACCTCGGGCTCATCTACGACCTCGGCTGGGATGACGAGAACAACGCGCTGGTCATCAACATGACCCTCACGAGCGCCGGATGCCCGCTCACCGACGTGCTCGAAGAGCAGACCGCCGAGGCGCTCGACGGCGTCGTAGAGGCATTTCGCATCAACTGGGTCTGGATGCCGCCGTGGGGTCCCGACAAGATCACCGACGACGGTCGCGAGATGATGCGGGCGCTGGGCTTCTCGATCTGAACCTAATGGCCTCGGCGGCGGCAACATGCCTGCAACTGTAATTCGCCAGGTCCTCCGCAGGCAGAATGCCTGCAACGGTAATTCGCGCCCTACGCACGGAGCCTCATCCCGAGGGGAGGCGCATGTGTTGCTCTGAGGATGAGTTCTGGTTCGAGCGTGATTCGTTCGGGTGCACCATCGGGTGATGCGATGCGGCGGATCAGCAGCCGGGCCGCGTTTTCGGCCATCCCTTTCAGATCGCCGTTCACTGTCGTGATGCGAAACAGATCCCAGTCCGACATCTCGATGTTGTCGAACCCGATGATCGTAATGTCGTGCCCAGGAATGAGCCCGAGGCTGGCGACCGCGTTGCACGCACCGAAGGCGATCACATCGTTGCCGCAGAAGATCGCTGTGGGCGGTTCAGCGGCTGCCAGCAATTCGATGGTCGCCTTGTGACCGGCCGAATAGGTGAATGGTTCGTTGCGCACTCTTTCCGGAAGCAATGCGATGCGCCGCTCGCTGAGCCCTTGCTGAAATCCAGTGCCTCGATCTCGCCCGACGCTGGTGTCTGCGGGGCCGAGGATGGCGGCAACTTTTTCGTGCCCGAGATCGGCGAGAAGCGAAGCGACGATCTTGCCTCCCAGCTGATTGTCGAGCACGACGGTATCGGCCTGGATGCCGTCGATTTCGCGGTTCGCTAAGACGAACGGAATCTTCCGCGCCGCCAGTCGGTGGGGCAGCTGGGATCCGAGGACGACGGTCGTAAGGATGACACCGTCGAGCGTGCCGTCGGCGAGGCGGTCGATCTCAAGCGGGTTTTCACTCGAATCCGGGATCAAGAGCATCCGGTATCCGAGCCTTTCGAATTCGGCCCTCATCGGCTCCACGAGTTCGGGAAAAAACGGATTTGTGAGCTCGGCCGAGACCACCCCGATGACACGTGTTCGCTTGGTCGACAGGCTTCGGCCGGCATCGCTCGGCACGTAGGCGAGCATTTCTGCGGCGCGCTGAATCTGCAGCCGAGTCTTCTCAGAAATGCCGGGCAGCCCACGTAACGCGCGCGACACCGTCGACTGTGATACTCCCGCTAGTTTCGCCACATCATGACTGGTGGTCATCGATTCTCTCTCTGCTATACGTATGCTCCATACTCTATCGGTCGATTATTTTAATGCTGGAGCGGCACACACTCGCTAAGAGATTGATCGATTGCATACGTATGTTATTTACACGAGCGTAACCTCCGGAGGCTGTTTCGAAACCTCTCCGACACATTGGAGAGAGAGTCTTGGCACACCCAAATCCCAGTGCTAGGAGACAGAATGAAACTCAGGCTTTTAGGAACCGCCGCCACGTTCGCCGGCATTGTGTTGATTGTGGCGGGGTGCAGTTCACCACCGAGCACGACGTCGACTGCCGCCGCGGCCCAATCCACGGCGACCGCGAGTGACACCGCAATGGCGTCCACCCTCGCTTACATCAAGGGCGGCTTGCCGAATCTGAAGGGGGCCTCCATTGCCTACCTCGCCGAGTGCGCGAGTCAAAACGCGTACTGCCAGACCCGCTGGACCGCAGCACAGAAAGCGGCGTCTGATCTCGGAGCCAAGGTCACGCTGTTCGACGCCGGCTTCGACACCGCCAAGCAGCTGAGCCAAACCCAAGACGCGATTCAACAAGGATTCGACGGATACGTCTTGGCCCCGGTCGCTGATGCCGCCGGTTGCGCCAACTTCAACTTGATTCAGGCCACGGGCAAGCCGATCGTGAACATCAACAGCCCGATGTGCGGCAACCCGGACTACACACCGGGAACCGTCGGCTTCGTCGGAATTCAGACACAGTCCTTCTTCCGCCAGCACGCGGAGCAGGCATTCGCCTCCTGCAAGGGCACCTGCGATGCCCTCGCGCTGGGCGGCTCGGTCGGCAGCGACCTGTTCACGCGATGGGACAACGCCATCAAAGAGGCTGCCGTGGAGTACCCGAACGTACACGTGGTCTCCCAGCCGTCCGACTTCGACCCCGCCAAGGCATTGTCGATAACCCAAGACGCACTGAGCAGTACGCCCGACCTTCAGCTGGTGCTGTGCGGCTGGGATGACGCCACCCGGGGAGTCGAGCAGGCAATTCTGGCAGCGGGTAAGACGCCCGGCAAAGACGTACGCATCTACAGCGCCGGCGCCTCTTCCGCTGGTGTCGCCAAGGTCGCTGCCGGCACCTGGAACGAGACGAGCATCGAGCTCCCCTTCGAGGAGTCGTACTACGGATTCGCCGAACTGGCGAAGGCCATGGCAACAGGAGTAACCACGCCTGGATTCACCGATCTCGCGCAATCTCCCGCCGTCGTCGATGGCCCAGGATCGATCTTCGTCACAAGCGACAACGCCGCCAAGTTCACACCCGAGTACTAGGAAGCAGGCCCAGCCGTGACGAACACATCCGAAGAACCGGACGCCAACGCTGCGCTCCGTGTTCGCAACCTCAGTAAGTCCTATCCCGGAGTCCGAGCTATTCAGGATGTCTCGCTCACGGTGAGGGCGGGGGAAGTCCACGGGCTCGTGGGCGCGAACGGCGCCGGCAAGTCGACACTCCTGAAGGCGATAGCGGGAGCCATCATGCAGGACTCGGGATCGATCGAGGTGTGGGGAAAGGAGCTTCCCGGAGGAGACCCGCACCGAGCGGCCGAAGCAGGGCTCGCAATGATCTATCAGGAACTGACGATCGTGCCGGACATGTCGGCACTCTCGAACGTACTGCTCGGCCGGCTTCCCCGACGGCTCGGATTCGTCGACCGAGGGAAGGCTCGAAAGGAATACGCCGCTGCGGCCCTCCTTGTCGAATCGACGGTCACCCCCTCGTCGAGGGCGGGGGACCTCTCGACCGCCGCCCAGCAGCAGCTCGAGGTGATGAGAGCTCTGGCCAGCGGACGACGCCTGATCATCATGGACGAGCCGACCGCATCGCTCGGCCCGGAAGACATCCGGCGCCTGCACAAGGTCATCGGAACGCTGAAAACGGAAGGGCACTCGGTCGTGTATGTTTCGCACGATCTCGGCGCGGTACTCGAAGTCTGCGACAACGTGACCGTGCTGCGAGAAGGGGTTGTCGTGCAGACGCTGCCGGCGAACGAGTGGGATCATCACGGACTCGTTCGAACCATGCTCGGCGAGGTCACCCTCGACGCGGCGGGTCCGCCTGCTCCGGGTGACGCTCTGGCGGTCGAACCGTTCCTGCGTGTTGAAGGGCTCAGAGCGCCGGGAGTCGACCTCGCCCTGCTCGAGGTGGGGAGGGGCGAGATCGTCGGCCTCGCTGGTCTCGTCGGCTCGGGGCGCACCCGCCTGCTCCGTGCACTCGCCGGCGCCGGCACCATCGACGCCGGAAGCCTGTGGGTGAGCGGCCGGGAACGTCGGTGGCCGCGAACTCCCCGACAGGCGACGAGAATGGGTGTCGCCCTGGGCCCGGAAGACCGGAAAGCCCAGGGACTTGTGCTCGGCCGCCCGTCGGCCTGGAACGTCGCACTCGGCAGGTTCGGTGTCGCAAGCGCTGGGCGACCCGTGAAGTTGGAGGGCCTGATTCGCTGGGCCACACCGGCGACAGAGCGGGTCGGCTTCGCCAGCAGCCGCCTTTCGGCAAACGCCGGAACGCTCTCGGGCGGCAACCAGCAGAAGCTGATTCTGGCCCGTCTGTTGAGCAGACCGGCCCCGTGCCTCATCCTCGATGAACCGACCAGGGGAATCGACATCGGGGCAAAGGCCCAGGTCTTCGATGCCATGAGACAGATCGCCAGAGACGGTCGCGCTGTCATCTGGACCAGTAGCGAGATCGAGGAGGTCGTTCACCACAGCGATCGGATTCTGGTTCTGGCCGGTGGACGAGTTGTCGCCGAACTCG
The DNA here is from genome assembly GCA_025463745.1 of Subtercola sp. Lineage (GTDB taxonomy): Bacteria > Actinomycetota > Actinomycetes > Actinomycetales > Microbacteriaceae > Subtercola. The sequence goes on along the minus strand of JAODBB010000201.1, from coordinate 7,506 downwards.
CCCGTGGTGCGACAGTCCACGACATCCTCGACCTGTCATTCGCGGCCACCTCGGCCGCCGAGCGTCGAACGGCGGCGGCAGCATGACGGGCAATAGCTTCACCGGCACGCAGCGCACCTCGCGGGCCGCGCTCGCACTGCGCTCCTACGGCATCGTCGTTGCCCTGGTCATTCTGGTTGTGATCATCGCGATCATCCAGCCGAACTTTCTCGCCTTCGGCAACCTGATGAATATTGTCAGCCAGTGGTCGCCCGTCGCCATCATGGGAATCGGGATGACCTACGTCGTGATAACCGGCGGGTTCGATTTATCGATCGGAGCCGTCTATACGCTCTGTGCTGTGATCGCCGCCGCGGTCGGCCGAACCGAAGCTCCGATCGTTGCGTTCGCTCTGGCGATCACTGTGGGGCTTGCCGTGGGTGTCATCAACGGGCTCGTGGTCACAGGACTTCGCGTCAACGCCTTCATCGCGACACTCGGCACCCAGCTCATCATCACCGGCTTGACCCTGGTGCTCACCGGCAACGCGGCGTTCATCGTCACGTTCGATCAATTCAAGGTGCTCGGCGCCGGTCGCGCCTTCGGAATTCCGTACTCCGGGATGCTCATGGTGGCGCTGATGATCATCGGAGGTCTTATCCTCGCCTACACCCCGTTCGGCCAGGCGATCTATGCGGTGGGAGGGAACAAAGAGGCCAGCCGCCTCGCAGGAATTCCCACGTCGACGACCATTGCCAGCAGTTATGCGATCGCCGGGTTGTGCGCGGGTATAGCGGGCACGGTGTCAGCGTCGCAGCTCAGCTCTGCGCAGGCCAATCTCAACCCCACCATCGTTTTCGATGTGCTCACCGTCGTCATCGTCGGCGGAACCCTCCTCACCGGAGGAAGCGGCGCCATCTGGCGAACCGCGGTTGGTGTGGGCATCCTCGCTGCCCTCCAAAACGGTTTCAACCTGCTCAATGTCAGTCCGTACTACCAAGACATCATCAAAGGAATCATCATCATCGCTGCCATCGCCCAGCTGGACTGGCGACGGCTTCTCGGCCCGAGCATGAAGCGCGAGGTCGCCGCCGAACGACCAGAACCCACAAGAAACAAAGCCGAATTCACCTCAACGCTGTCTAAGGAGACATCATGACACTGCCCGTATCCATTGAAGAACTGACCATTGAGCAGGTTCACGAGGGATTCCGGTCTGGCGCGTTCACGGTTCGTGAACTCGTTCAGGCCTACCTGGACCGGATCGTGGCGATCGACCAGTCAGGCCCGACCTTGAACTCGATCATCACCGTTTCAGACACTGCCCTCGACGAGGCGGATGAACTCGACCGGGCCTTCGCACAGCGCAGCGAACTCGTCGGTTCCCTGCACGGGGTGCCGATTCTCGTGAAGGACCAGATCGAGACAGCGGGGCTCCGGACCACGTTCGGAAGCATCGCGGCCAAGGACTATGTTCCCAAAACCGACGCGACCGTGATCGCGAAGTTGCGTGCAGCCGGAGCGATCATTCTGGGCAAGACGACCATGCCGGATCTCGCGACCTCGTGGTTTTCGACATCTTCCCGAAGCGGAGAGACAGGTGTCACCAAGAATCCGTATGACCTCACTCGCGACCCCGGAGCATCCAGCAGCGGAACGGGTGCCGCCGTCGCGGCGAACCTGTCGCTCGTCGGTATCGGCGAGGACACGGGTGGATCCATCCGGGTGCCCTCCTCGTGGTGCGGTTTGGTGGGACTCAAGGTCACGCCGGCCCTGATCAGCAGGAACGGCATGTCTTCGCTCGTCACATCGCAAGACAGCGCGGGGCCGATGACCCGTACCGTCACGGATACCGCACTTCTCCTCGACGTGCTCGCCGGGTACGACCCCACCGACCCCTACACGTCGATTTCGGCCATCGTGCGCCAGGAGGGAAGCTACGCGACCGGGCTGGAGCATGCCACGCTGCAGGGCAAGCGGGTCGGCGTGCTCCGACAGGTGTTTCCCGACCCGGCCGACCCCGAGGAGTCCGCCGTTAGCGTCGTGATGGATGCGACGCTGACCGCTCTCGCTGCGGGAGGCGCGGAACTCATCGACGTCGCCATCCCAAACTTGGATCACTACGTGACCTTCACGTCGTTCTATTTCTCGCAATCGCGTCAAGACATGAACGCGTTCTATCTCGCCCGACCCGATCTGCCCATTGGATCTCTCGACAAGGTGTATTCAGAAGGGCAGTATCACAAGAGTTTGGAGCTGCTCGAGCTCATCGCGAGCGGGCCGGAGACGGCGGAAGGCGACCCGGAATACCTGAACCGCATCCTCGAGCAAGGAGAGTTTCGCCGTATCGTGCTCGGCATTTTCGCCGAACACCACCTCGACGTCATCGTGTTTCCAGACACCAAGCTCCCCGCACCGACACATGCGGATGTGTTCGGGGGCCGTTGGACAGCTCTCAACTATCCGACGAATACCTTGATCGCCTCGCAGCTCCTGTTCCCGGCGATCTCGGTGCCTGCCGGCTACACCGAGTCGGGCCTGCCTGTCGGGCTGGAAATCATGGCCGTACCCTACGACGAGGCCCGTCTCCTCACGGTCGCTCGTGGAGTCGAGGTGGCGACTCACGCGCGACGTGCGCCGAGCATCGAGAGCTGACCGTGGCCCTGCCGGAATCCGTTGAAGAATTGACCATCGAGCGTGTTCACGAAGGGTACCGCTCTGGTGCGTTCACGGTTCGCGAGCTTGTTCAGGCCTATCTGGATCGGATCGTTTCGATCGACCAGTCCGGGCCGACGCTGAATTCGATCATCACCGTGTCTGACACCGCTCTCGACGATGCCGACGAACTCGACAAAGCATTCGCAGGGGAGGGCCGACTCATCGGTTCGCTGCACGGCGTGCCCATCCTCGTGAAAGACCAGATCGAGACCGCGGGCATGCGAACCACGTTCGGGAGCATCGCCGCGGGAGAGTATGTGCCCACAGCCGATGCGACGGTGATAGCGAGGTTGCGTGACGCCGGGGCGATCATCCTGGGCAAGACGACCATGCCAGACCTTGCGACGTCACGGTTCTCGACGTCGTCCAGAAGCGGGCCGACGGGAGTGACCAAGAACCCGTACGACCTCAGTCGCGATCCGGGCGGCTCGAGCAGCGGAACGGGCGCTGCAGTGGCGGCCAACCTGTCACTCGTCGGCATGGGCGAAGACACGGGCGGGTCGATCAGGGTGCCGTCGTCATGGTGCGGGCTGGTGGGGCTCAAGGTGACACCCGCCCTGATCAGCCGAACCGGAATGTCGTCGCTGGTCGTCTCGCAAGACAGCGCGGGCCCGATGACGCGCACCGTGACAGACGCGGCGCTTCTGCTCGACGTGCTCGCAGGGTACGACCCGGCCGATCCCTACACGGCGATTTCGGCGATCGTTCGACAGGAAGGGAGCTACGCGACGGGCCTCGGCGAGGCGACACTCCAGGGCAAACGCGTCGGGGTACTCCGAGAGGAATTTCCTCGGGCAGACGACCCCGAGGAGGAACCGGTGGGGGAGGTGCTTCGAGTAGCGCTGCGTCAACTCGTCGAGGCCGGTGCGGAACTCGTCGATGTCGCCATCCCCGATCTGGCGCAGTCCCTCGATCTCACCCGACTTCTGTTCTCGCAATCGCGGCGAGACATGAACGAGTTCTACGGTGCGAGACCGGACTTGCCCATCGGATCCCTCGACAAGGTGTTCTCGGAAGGGCAATATCACGAGAAGCTGGAGTTGCTCGAGCTCATCGCAGGCGGGCCGGAGACGCCGCGGGGCGACCCGGAGTACCTCAGCCGCATCCTCGAGCATGGCAGGTTTCAGCGGCAGGTGCTCGCGATCTTCGCTGAACACCGGCTCGACGTCATCGCATTTCCCGATACCCGGCTTCCCGCGCCCACACTCGAGGATGTGTTCGCCAGCCGGTGGACGGATTTCAACTACCCGACGAACACTCTGATCGCCTCGCAACTCCATTTTCCGGCGATCTCTGTGCCAGCGGGGTTCACCCGATCGGGTCTGCCCGTGGGCCTGGAACTCATGGCGGTGCCCTACGACGAGGCGCGCCTCCTCAACATCGCTCGCGGAGTCGAGAAGGCTACCGACGCCAGACGTCCCCCACGGCCGTGGGTCGAAACCGCTAGCACCATTCCGTCGCGGCCGGAATACGACCATTCGCCGGATCCCTCGGCGAAACTGCACGAAGAAAGGTAGGCCAATGCTCAGAATGGATCTCAACGCCGACGCGGGAGAGAGCTTCGGGCGGTGGAAGCTCGGCGACGACCACGCACTGTTTCAGGTCGTGACGACCGTGAACATCGCCTGCGGATACCACGCGGGTGACCCCGCGAACATGCGTGAAGCCATCATCGGAGCGCGAGACGCGGGAGTTTCGGCCGGTGCGCATCCCGGCTACCCCGACCTTCTCGGATTCGGCCGGCGGGCGATGCCGGTCTCCGATTCAGACACCATCGATTACATCCTCTACCAGGTCGGTGCCCTCGACGCGATTGCGAGATCCGAAGGTGTTCAGCTCACCCACGTGAAGCCGCACGGTTCGCTGATGGGCGCCATCTGCCGGGCACCCGAACTAGCCGTGTCTCTGGTGACATCGCTCCAGGAGATCTGGCCCGGCAGGGCATTCGTGTTGTCGCCCAGCCCCGCGTCGCACGCCTTAGAAGGTGCGGGGCTGCTCGTCACCCCGGAGAACGCGGCAGACCAGGAGTTCGACGCGGACGGCTTGAACATCGTCGAGCCGCGGCCGCAGTGGAAGGATCCGGCAAAGGTCGCGGAGCAAGCCCTTCGCATGGTCAACGGGACCGCGCTCAACGTTGCGGGCCGGGAGATCGAAATGAAGGTGCGCTCGATCTGCGTTCACGGTGACCGGCCGAACGTGGTCGACATCGCGAAAGCGGTGCGTCTTCACCTCGAGGCATCCGGGGTTCTCGTGCAATCTATGTATGGCACGCCTCTGTGACGGTCGATTACGGCAGGGTAATCGACATCACGGCACTGGCCATTGTTCATCAGTCTGCAACGGGCTCATGCGGCGATCCGCCGCCCAGGCAGGAATAACGTACAGGCCTCAGGTTTTATACTAAGGAGACATCCCCCCACCCCTGTTGCGGCGACGCGACGAAAGAATTGGACTACTCCTGTGCTCAGTGTGCATGACCTTGAGCTGCGAGTCGGCGCCCGCGTGCTGATGGAAGACGTGAATTTTCGCGTCTCCGCGGGCGACAAGATCGGTTTGGTGGGGCGTAACGGTGCCGGCAAGACGACCTTGACGAAAACCCTGGCCGGCGAGCTGAAACCCGACGGCGGCCGCATCGATATGTCGGGTCAGATCGGCTATCTGCCGCAAGACCCGCGCTCAGGCAACCCCGAAGACCTCGCTCGCACGCGCATCCTGGATGCCCGTGACCTCGGCCAGATCGTGTTGCAGATGCAGCAGGCGCAACTCGACATGTCGTCGGCAGACCCTGCCGTCGTCGAGAAGGCCATGAAGAAGTACGGCAACCTGGATGACCGGTTCAATGCCCTGGGCGGTTACTCTGCCGAGGCCGAAGCGGCATCGATCGCCTCGAACCTCAGCCTGCCCGACCACATTCTCGACCAGCCGCTCTCGACGCTCTCGGGTGGGCAGCGGCGCCGCATCGAGCTGGCGCGCATCCTCTTCTCGGGTGCCGACACGATGCTGCTCGACGAACCGACCAACCACCTCGACGCCGACTCTGTGGTGTGGCTGCGCGAGTTTCTGAAGAACTTTCAGGGCGGCCTGATCGTGATCAGCCACGATGTGGCCCTCGTCGAAGATACGGTGAACCGCGTGTTCTACCTCGACGCGAACCGTACCGTCATCGACATCTACAACATGGGATGGAAGAACTACCTGCGCCAGCGCGCCAGCGACGAGGAGCGCCGCAAGAAGGAGCGCGTCAACGTCGAGAAGAAGGCCGGCGTGCTGCAGATGCAGGCCGCCCGGTTCGGCGCGAAGGCCTCGAAGGCCGCCGCCGCCCACCAGATGGTGCGGCGCGCCGAGAAGATGCTCTCGGGCCTCGACGAGACCCGCGTGGTCGACCGCGTGGCCAAGCTGCGCTTCCCAGACCCCGTCGCCTGCGGCCGAACGCCCCTCATGGCGAGCGACCTGTCGAAGAGCTACGGATCGCTCGAGATCTTCACCGCCGTCGACCTCGCTATCGACCGCGGTTCGAAGGTCGTCATTCTGGGCTTCAACGGTGCCGGAAAGACGACCCTGCTGCGCATTCTCGCTGGAATCGATGAGCCCGACACCGGGCAGGTCGAGCCCGGATTCGGCCTGCGCATCGGCTACTACGCGCAGGAGCACGAGACCATCGACGTCAAACGCACTGTGCTGCAGAACATGGTCTCGTCGTCACCGAACCTCACCGAGACCGAAGCCCGCCGCGTGCTCGGCTCGTTCCTGTTCACCGGAGACGACTCGCACAAGCTCGCCGGGGTTCTCTCCGGCGGAGAGAAGACCCGGCTCGCTCTGGCGATGATCGTCGTCTCGGGTGCGAACGTGCTGCTGCTCGATGAGCCCACGAACAACCTCGACCCCGCGTCGCGCGAGGAGATCCTCGATGCCCTCGCGAACTACGCGGGCGCCGTGGTTCTGGTGTCGCACGACGAGGGGGCCGTGATGGCGCTGAACCCCGAGCGTGTGCTCATCCTGCCCGACGGCACCGAGGACCACTGGAACAAGGAGTACCAGGAGCTCATCGAGCTCGCCTAGCCCGGCTCGCCTGGGTGAGGCTCCTCACGGCGCGTCGTGGGAGACGCCGTCGGTGGTCGTCCACGAGATGATGGGCGGGCCCGTGGGCGCAGGTGCCTCCGTGGGCGGGGCGGATGCGCCCGGAGCGGCTAGGGCGGCAGGCTGGGCCGCGGGCCACCACGCCATCCAGGTGCCATTGTTCACCGTCGCGGTCACGGTGAGATTGTCGGCGAAATGCAGGATGACGCTTGTCACGCCGACGCCTGCGTCGCCCAGTGCGATCTCCAGGCGTGTCGAGGCGACGGTGCCATCGACAGAGAGCTCCTGAACAACTTGCGCCGCGTCGGGGGCAGAGGGCTGGCCTGGTTTGACCTCACCGAGCTCGTTCGACCATTGGATGATGCCGTTCTTGACCACGCAGTACGCCTGGTCGCCGTCGGAGCTGTGCTCGACGAGCAGTGACTCGAAATCGCCCCTCGATTCAGCGAGAACTGCTGATGCCGAGCCGGCTCCCCTGCCCGCGATCGCCGCGACACAGGCATCGACGTCTGCGCGAGAGGCAGTCGTCGGGGTCGCGTCGGCTGACCAGCCGGGCATGGCCGCCAGGGTGGGCAGTGGCGCGGGAGGCTCGTTCGGGTCGGCGGTTCCGCTGTCGGTGATGTCATGCGAATCGTGTCGCACGCCATCGGTGGTCGTGTAGGTGATGAACACGTCGTCGGCTTAGGTCGCGCCCATCGGGGTGAGGGCACGCGAGTCCGGGCCGACCGGCCA
>JAODBB010000193.1 GCA_025463745.1 Subtercola sp. | reverse complement strand
AGTGCTTGACGGTACGCTGAACCCTCGGGATATTGCACCTCATCTCACAACAGACTCACTCGAACCCCAGGGCGAAAGGCCGATCGATGGCAAACAAAACCGTGGTGGCTCTGCTCTTTGGCGGCCGTTCCAGCGAGCATTCAATCAGTTGCGCGACAGCGGGCGGGGTTCTTCGGGCGATTGATCGTTCGTTGTATGAGGTGATCCCTGTCGGAATCACCCGCGACGGCGCCTTCGTGCTCGAAGACGACGACGCTGCGAAGTTCACCCTCGATCCCGCTCACCTGCCCAGCGTCGAAGACAATGGCACGCGTGTGCACTGGCCCGAAAGTGCGCTCTCGCGAGAGCTGACGGTCGTGGATGCCGGTGGCGCCGTTCGTTCGCTGGGCGACGTCGACGTGGTCTTCCCCATTCTGCACGGCCCCTACGGCGAAGACGGCACGATTCAGGGCCTTCTCGAACTCGTCGGGCTGCCGTATGTCGGAGCGGGTGTGCTCGCCTCTGCGCTCGGCATGGACAAGCACTTCACGAAGACGGTGCTGGCGCAGGCCGGCATCGCCGTCGCGCCCTGGCACACAGTCACGGCGCGGGAGTGGGCGGCCTCGGCCGCCGACGTGACCACCGCCGTTGCCGTCGACCTGACGTTGCCGGTGTTCGTGAAGCCTGCTCGCGCGGGATCGTCCGTCGGCGTCAGCAAGGTCAAGGAGTGGTCTGAGCTGGCATCTGCGATGACGATCGCCTTCAGCGAAGACGATCGGGTGCTCATCGAGGAGGGCATCGTGGGGCGCGAGCTCGAATGCGGCGTGCTCGACGGGCTGGCGGGAGCAGCGCCCCGGGCATCCGTCGCCGGCGAAGTCGTGATGACCGGCCGCGAGTTCTACGACTTCGACGCGAAGTACCTGGATGCCCCGGGTATCGAGCTGGTCTGCCCGGCCGATCTGACGGTCGCCGAACTCGCCGAGATGCAGCGCCTCGCGGTGTGCGCGTTCACCGCGATTGGCTGCGAGGGCCTCGCGCGGGTGGACTTCTTCTTGACGCCGGGCGGGTTTGTGGTCAACGAGATCAACACCATGCCGGGGTTCACCCCCATTTCGATGTTCCCCACCTGCTGGATCGCGACGGGCGTCAGCTACCCGCACATCATCGACCACCTCATCACCCTGGCGCTGGAGTAGTGCAGGGTTCGCTACGCGGCGCTACTCGAACGGCGGTGGTCGAGTAGCGCGCAGCGTATCGGAACCGATTACTTCGGGATGTAGTTGAACTCGTCGGGGTTCGGGCCGGTGCGCTCGTCGCGGTTGAGTGCGGTGATCGCAAGCACGTCGGCGTCAGAGAGCTCGAAGTCGAAGAGGTTGAAGTTCTCCACGACCCGCTCGCGGGTGACCGACTTCGGAAAGACGATGTCGCCGCGCTGAATGTGCCAGCGCAGAGTCACTTGGGCCGGTGTCTTGCCGAGGCGTTCGGCGATGTCGACGATCGTGGCGTCGTCGAGCACCTTGCCCTGAGCGATGGGAGACCAGGCCTCGGTCGCGATGCCGTGATCGCGGTCGAAGGCCCGCACGTCGTCTTGCGTGAGGTACGGGTGAATCTCGATCTGGTTCACCGCTGGCACCACGGTGGTTTCTGCGAGCAGCCGCTCGAGGTGGTGGGGCTGAAAGTTCGACACGCCGATGGCGCGCACGCGACCGCCGGCAAGCATCTCCTCCATTGCCTGCCAGGTTTCGACGTAGTCACCGATGGCGGGCAGGGGCCAGTGGATGAGAAACAGGTCGAGATACTCGAATGCGAGGGCATCGAGGGTCTTGTCGAAGGCCTGCAGAGCATCCGCTCTCGCGTGAAAGCCGTTGTTCAGCTTGCTGGTGACGAACACGTCTTCGCGCTTGAGCCCGGAGGCCGCGACGGCCTGGCCGACCTCGTTCTCGTTGCCGTACATCTCGGCGGTGTCGAGGTGGCGGTAGCCGACCTCGAGCGCGGTGAGAGTTGCTTCTTTCGTCTCTGCGGGCTTGATCTGGAATACGCCGAAACCGAGCTGAGGAATCTCTATGCCGTTGTTCAGAGTCACGTTGGGAACTGTCATGGTTCCACGGTACGCGCCTTCGCCAGAGCCCGCATAATCGGGGGAACGGCTTGCGGAGCGGGGCTCGTGGTGGGGCGCAATAGGCTCGAACCATGACGAACCCGTTCTTCACGCCCAGTCCGCTCGAATTCGGGTTGCCTCCGTTCGCCGATATTCATGACGAACACTATGCGCCCGCGTTCGAACGCGGGTTCGCCGAGCACGCGGCCGAAATCGACGCGATTGTGAACAATGCGGATGCTCCGACCTTCGAAAATACCCTGATCGCCCTCGAGCGGGCCGGGCAGACGCTGTCGCGGGTGGCGGCCGTCTTCTTCAACAAGGCATCGGCAGACAGCAACGACGTCACAAACGCTCTCGAAGAGGAGCTGGCACCTCAGCTGGCCGCGCACTCCGACGCGATTCGGCTGAACCCGGCGCTTTACGAACGAATTCGCGAGGTGCACGCGGCGCGAGAGTCGCTCGACCCAGAGTCGCGGTACCTCGTCGAGCGGTATTACGCCGAGTTCACTCAAGCCGGCGCGGGCCTCGGCCAGGCCGAGAAGGTGCGTCTCACCGAGCTCAACCAACAGTTGTCAACGCTGACGACACGGTTCGAGAAGAACCTGCTCGCGGATACGAACGAGTTGGCTGTTGTGATCGACGACGTCGCTGAGCTCGAGGGGCTGGGCGAGGGCGAGATCTCTGCTGCGGCCGCCGCCGCAACCGAGCGAGGGCTGCCGGGAAAGTATGTGATCACGCTGGTGCTGCCGACCGGGCATCCGTATCTCGCATCACTTGCGAACCGGTCGGTGCGCGAACGCATCATGACGGCGTCGCGCTCGCGCGGAGCGCACGGCGGCGAACACGACAACCACGCAAACGTTCTGCAGATCACCCGGTTACGTGCCGAACGTGCGGCTCTGCTCGGTTTCGCCACTCATGCCGCCTTCGTGACCAGTGATGAGACGGCGAAGACCCCTGAGGCGGTACACGCCCTGCTGAGCCAGCTCGCGGCGCCGGCGGCGCGTAACGCCAGGGCCGAACAGGATGCCCTGCAGGCCCTCATCGGCGACGAATTCGAGCTCGCCGCCTGGGACTGGGCGTATTACAGCGAAAAGGTGCGCAAGGCGACCTACGACGTCGACACGGCCGAGATGCGCCCGTACTTCGAGGCCGAGCGGGTGCTGCGCGATGGGGTGTTCTTCGCGGCAACGCAGCTCTACGGGGTGACGTTCACCGAACGCCCCGACCTCGTCGCGTACCACCCCGAGGTGCGGGTGTTCGAGGTTCAGGGCGACGACGGATCGGTTGTCGGGCTGTACCTGCTCGACCTGTACACACGCGACTCTAAGCGCGGGGGCGCGTGGATGAACTCGTTGATCTCGCAGAGCGCGTTGCTCGAGCATCCCGTGATCGTCACGAACAATCTCAATGTGCCGAAACCAGCGGTGGCAGGGGCGCAAGGTGCGTCTGTTCTAGACACCGCGCCCGCTCTGCCCACGCTGTTGACCTACAGCGAAGTCACCACGCTCTTCCACGAGTTCGGGCACGCCTTGCACGGGCTGTTCGCGCGCGTGACATACCCCAAATTCGCCGGTACCAATGTATTTCGTGACTTCGTCGAGTTTCCGAGCCAGGTGAACGAAATGTGGATGCTCTGGCCCGAGGTTCTGGCGAACTATGCCGTGCACTACGAAACCGGCACGCCTATGCCGGCAGATCTCACCTCGAAACTGCAGGCCTCGGCGGGGTTCAACGAAGGATTCGCAACGTCGGAGTACTTGGCGGCGGCGCTGCTCGATCAGGCGTGGCACGGCATCACGGCAGATTCACCGGCCATCGATGGGGTCGCCGAGTTCGAGGCTGGCGCACTGGCTTCTGTCGGTCTCGACAACCCCGCCGTGCCCGCTCGGTACTCGAGCACGTATTTCGCGCACACCTTCTCGGGTGGGTACGACGCGGGCTATTACTCGTACATCTGGAGCGAGGTGCTCGACGCCGACACCGTCGAGTGGTTTCGCGCCAACGGCGGCCTCACGCGTGCCAACGGCGACCGTTTTCGCGCCCGACTGCTCGGCGTGGGTGGCTCGGTTCCACCACTCGAGGCCTTTATCGACTTTCGTGGCCGTGCCGCCGACATCGGGCCACTGCTCGATCGGCGGGGCCTGAACGCCTGAACCGCTGAACGCCTGAACGCCTGAACCGGGCATATTGTACTTTTTTGCCTAGTTTTGTACAATTAAACATGACAATTCCTTCTGATCTTCCGATTTCGGCTGTGCGTCAGCAGCTGGCGTCAATCGTCGATCAGGTTCGCGCTGAACACGAACCGGTCTATCTCGAACGCCACGGCAAGCGTGTCGCAGCGCTGATCGATTCTGATGATCTCGCTCATCTTGTCGCGTTGGCAGAAGACATGACCGACATCCGTGAAGCAGAAGCGGCCCACGAAGAGATGCGTCTGACCGGCGAAGCGCCAATTCCGTGGCAAGAGGTGAAGGCAGACCTCGGCTTGTTATGACGTATGCCATCGAAATCGCGCCAGCCGCTCGTCGTCAGCTCCGTAAACTCGACGCTCAGGCTCGTCGGCGAATTCAAGCGGTCGTCGAGTTGCTGAGCGAGAATCCTCGCCCACCCGCCGCGATACAGCTCGTCGGTGGCATGGGGGAGTGGCGGGTCAGAACGGGCGACTATCGGGTCATTTACGGGATCGAAGACGATCGCCTGATTCTGCTGGTTGTGCGAGTCGGGGCACCGCAGCGACGTCTACCTCCATCGCTGAATCGGCCATCGCCGAATCGGCCATCGCTGAATCGGCGATCGCCGAATCGGCGAGGGGCAGTGAAGTATCGTGCCGCTGGATTCAGTCGCCGAACTCAGTTGACGGGGGTGGGTGGCGCCGTATCGATGGAGAACGGGGGAACAGGATCTGGAGCAGCTGTGGCGGGCGCGTCGGTGGAGGTGCCGTCGTCACCAGAGCCGTCGGTACCGGTGCCATCGGTGCCGCCGGGGGAGGTGTCGACGGAGCCGGGGTTGTCTGCGCCGGAGTCTGGGGCCGGGGTCGCGGTGCCGAGAAGGTCGTTCGCGTCGAGGCACTGGCCCGTGGCTGGGATGGCGGCGATGGCCGTCTGCAGATCGATGAGCGCGGTGGAGGCCGAGACGGCGTTCGAATCGACGATGACCTGGGTCGCGGGGCTGCGACCGAAGGTCGTGTAGGTGTACGACGGCTTTTGGGAGTCGTCTTCGATCCAGTCGATCCCCGAGACGTTCACGCAGGGAAGGGTGGTGGGCCCGTAGGGTTCGACACCGCAGCGCAAGAGCACCGAGGCGGGGGAACCCCACGCCGAGGTGGCCTGCGCGTTCGTCTCGCGCTGGTCTTGGCTTGCGACCGTCAAGGGCAACCGCACCATGATCTCGGCGCACCCGGGGTCGGTCGCGCTCGAGGCGGGGTCGAGCGCGACAGTCGAGGCGCACCCCGACACGGCGAGGCTCAGAAAAGCAGCCACCAGGGCGCCGGGAACGAGGAGGCGTTTGCGGGCAGACATCGCTAACAGGTTACCGTTGTGGGGTGAGTACTCATGGGGCGCACCCTCAGCTTTCGCCCGACCGCGATCTCCCGAAGCCCGATGCGGCTCGAGGAGACGCCCGCGAGCAGAGCGAGTCGCACGCTGCACCCCACCCAGACGGTGCCGCTGTCAGCATCGGCCGACCGCTGTCTGCACCCGCCGACACGCTCGAGACCGTCGGGGAGGTCGAAGCGCTGAAACGCATCTTTCCACGATTGCCCGCCGCGGCGGCGGAGTTGCTCGGCCCGGGCGACGATGCGGCCGTGATCGCGGCTCCGGATGCCCGATTCGTCGTCACGACCGACATGATGATTCACGGCCCCGACTTTCGGCTCGCCTGGTCGACCCCGCACGATCTGGGGTGGAAAGCGGCCGTCACGAACCTGGCCGACGTGGCGGCGATGGGGGCCACGCCGTCGGCACTGGTGGTTGCCATCGCTGCTCCGCTTACGACACCCGTCGCGACCCTCGAGGGAATCGCCGACGGCCTGCGCGATGCCTGCGCCGCGCTTGCTCCCGGCACGGGAGTCGTCGGAGGAGACCTTTCGGTTTCGAATACTCTCACCATTGCGGTGACGGCGTTCGGCGATCTCGACGGCCGGCAGCCCGTGGTGCGCTCGGGTGCGCGCCCCGGCGACGTGGTCGCGGTAGCGGGCGACCTCGGCCGGGCCGGCGCGGGAATCTGGCTGCTCTTCGACCAAGCGACGAGCCCTGCCGGCTCGAGCGAGTCCGACGCGAGCCAGCCCGGCTCCAGCGAGGCCGATTCGAGCGAGGCCGATTCGAGCGAGGCTGGCTCGAGCCGAGGTGCTGCGCGCCAGCCCGACGCCGAGCGCGGGCGGGCCGTGCGAAACCAGCACGGCGCGCTGATCGACGCCCAACTGGCCCCGACGTCGCCGCTCGCGGCGGGCGTCGCTGCCGCCGAAGCGGGCGCGACGGCGATGCTCGACGTCTCTGACGGGTTGGTGCTCGACGCGGGCCGCATTGCGACGGCCAGCGGATGTTCGATCGACTTCTCTCATGCGGCCATCGAAGCAGAGGCGACGGCGCTTCGAGCCCTTGATGGCGTTGTCGGTGCACAAGCGCGCGACTTCGTGCTCTGTGGAGGAGAAGATCATGCGCTGCTCGCGACGTTTTCGCCCGAGCAGGTTCTGCCCCCGCTTTTTCGCCCGATCGGTATCGTCATGCAGAGGGTTGCCGGGCATCCAGCGGTCACCGTCGGCGGTGAGGCGTACGTGAAGCCGGGAGGCTGGGATCCGTTCAACGACTGGAACGGTGGCGTCGGCTGACCGGGGACAGCGGTGGCGGCCGAGCCGGAGTGACGGCTGCAGCGGTGCCTGCGTGACAGCCGCGGCCGTGCCCGAATGACAACTGCAGCAGTACCGGAACGAGTGCCGCTGCTGTGCCTGAGTGACAGCCGCTGCCGTGCCGGAACGGCTGCGTGAACCCACTCGGAATGGCTATTAGAATCGCTCTGACGCGCGGCAACCTGCACGCCTGCGATGCTGTTCACGAATGGAGTTGCGGTTCTATGGGCAAACTGATTTACGGCGCACCTGGGGTCGAAATCGAGTTCGATGACCGTGTGCTGGCTCACCTGCGAGTTGTGATCGTGACGAAGCTGCGCCGCGGCGAGTCGTTCACCATGCAGTATGCGTATGGGCCGGAGTCGGGCGCGGGGCACGCGAGCTTGTGGATGCATCCGTCGATTCCGTTGCAGTTCAAGTTCTACGGCAGCAAGGAGCCGTCTCTGAACCGTGCCTGGATCGAGCAGCTCATGCTCGGCGCCAGCACAACGGTGGGCCTGCAGTTGCTGCCCGAACCAGACCTGTCGTAGCACGATGCGAACAAAGCTGAGGCGACCGGAAGATTCCGATCGCCTCAGCTTTTTGTTGTGTCTGCCCTAGTGGCGCGGCCCCGCGGCCTCGCCCGACGGTATCGCGGTCTCCGACTCATCGTCGGTCAGCGCAGCCAACTCGGCGTCAGGGTCTGAGGTATCGACTCCGGCGACCACGGTGCCTCCGGCGCCTCGGCCGCCCGCCGCAGCATTCGGCGCAGCAGCAGCCGCGGCCAGATCGGCCTGCGCCTCCGCGCCTGTCTCGAGCACAACCCGTGTCGCGCCGTCGATCTCGAGCGACTCCGGCAGGATGTCGCGGTCGAGCGTGGTGGCCAACGGCTTCTCGATCACGAAGAAGAGCAGCACGGTGGCAACCAGAACCAGCGGCACCATGTAGAGGAACACGGGGGTCAGTGCGTCGTTGTACGAGCCGATGATGACGCTGCGAACCGAGTCGGGAAGGCTCCGCACGATGTCGGGAGTCAGCGAGTTGTTGCCTCCTGCGGTACCGGTTCCGGCGGGCATCCGCTCGACCAACAGGGTGCTGAGCTTTGTCACGAACAGGCTACCGACGATGGCCGAGCCGAGTGAGGCACCGATCTGGCGGAAGTAGTTGTTCGAGGCAGTCGCAGTACCGACCTCACGAAGCGGAAACGAGTTCTGCACGATGAGGATGAGGATCTGCATGCACATACCGAGCCCGATACCCATGATGGCGAGGTACGCGCAGATGATCCACACTGGCATGCCGGCGGTCATGGTCGAGAGCAGCAGAAGCGCGCCGGCCGTGATGATCGTGCCGATGATGGGCAAGAACTTGTAGTGTCCGGTGCGGCTCACCAGTTGGCCCGATCCGATCGAGGTGATCAGCAAGCCCGCCATGAGCGGAATCATCAGCAACCCGGCTTGAGTAGCATCTGCACCGGTGACCATCTGCAGGTAGGTCGGCAGGTATGCCAGCGCACCGAACATCGCGATACCGATGATCAGACCGGCGATGGTGGTCAAGTTGAAGTTACGATCTTTGAACAGATGCGGCGGCATGATCGGCTCGGTTGCCCGGCGTTCGACCATGATGAACGCGATCGCGGCTACGACGGTACCGACGATGAGGCCGATGATGGTGGGAGAATCCCAGTCGTAGGTGTTGCCGCCCCAGGTCGTGGTGAGCACGAGGCCGGTCGAGGCCAATGCGAGCAGAACCATACCGGCGAAGTCGATACGCGGTTTCTTCTGCGAGCCCTTCGGCAGCTTCAAGAAGATCACGGCTGACAGAATCGCCAGAATACCGAGCGGGATGTTCATCCAGAAGCCCCAGCGCCAGCCGGGCCCTTCGGTGAACCAGCCGCCGAGCAGCGGGCCGGCGACGCTCGAGAGAGCGAAGACACCACCCATGATGCCCATGTATTTGCCACGCTCACGAGCGGGTACGACGTCGGCGATGATGGCCTGCGAGAGAATCATCAAACCACCGCCACCGAGACCCTGGATGGCGCGGCCTACGATGAGCTGGCCCATGTCGGGGGCGAGGCCACCGACGACCGAGCCCACCAGAAACAGGCTGATCGCGAAGATGAACAGGCCCTTGCGGCCGATGAGGTCACCGAGTTTGCCGTAGACCGGCAGCATGATGGTCGAGGCGAGGATGTACGCGGTGGTCACCCACAGCATGTACTGCACCCCGTCGAGTTCGCCGACGATGGTCGGCAATGCGGTGCTGAAAATGGTCTGGTCCAGCGATGCGAGCAGCATCGTCACCATCAGGCCAGCGAACACCAGCAGGATGTTGCGTGTGGGTGTCGCGATTGCCGCTGCTGCGACTTTCTCCGACGAAGTTGTGGCGGTCATTGGATTTTCTTCGTTACCTCTCTGACGAGCTCTATCGCTCGTGATTCCAATACGGTCAGGCTGGCCGACTGATCGTGTGCGGTGGCGCTGCCTTCGGTGACCCATTCCTTCACGGCGACGCGAAGGCCGCCGCCGCAGAGCGCGAACAACACGTCGGCTGTGGGCTGGAGGCTCGCGGCCGGGTCACCAGCGAACGCAGGGTCTTTCTTGAGCAGGGTTTGGATGGCCGCGGTGAGCTGATCGGCCATGCGAGTCATTTGGGTGATCTGGCGACTGAGCAGCTCGGGGTGCGCCTTCACGACCTGCATACGTAAGACATGCAGGTCTGAGGTGGTGATGCTCGGGCCGATGACCCAGAACAACAACTTCACCACTGATTCGATGAGGCCGGCTCCGTCGGTACGGGCCAGATGCTCGGCGACCGCTTCATCGGTCAGCTCGAGGTCGCGCACGCCGAGAATGGCGTCTTCCTTACTGTCGAAGTAGTTGAAGAAGGTGCGTGATGACACGTCGGCGGCATCGCTGATGGCGTCGACGGTGGCGTGGGCCAGCCCGTCGCGCAGCACCAGTTCAACGGCGGCGCGTTCGAGTTTGGCCCGGGTCTCGGCGCGCTTCTTGTCGCGCAATCCGAGGGGGGCGGTGATTTCCATAGCTCAATTATTGCGCTACCTGCAAAGTTTCGCAAGTGCAACGTTGCCTAGCTGCAAATTTGCTGAGATGCAACGTTGCGGCGCTGCAACATTTCTCGACGGGATCAGGCCGTCGTGAGCCACCACAGCGTCGTCTCGCCGTAGTCTTTGCGACGATCGAGCACGAGTCCGGCGGGGAGTGTCGGTTCGGGCGAACGTGACGTGCGTTCGACGACGACCACCGCATCCGGCACCACGTGGCCGACGAGCCGATGCAAGGTTTCGGCCAATTCGCCTTCGCCGAGGTCATACGGCGGGTCGATGAAGACGATGTCGAATTGCGCCGGTGACGTGCCGAGAAATGCCGTCACGGTCTGGCCCGACACGGTGATGCGTGGTTTCGGCGCCTTCGAGGCCGCTGCGGCCTTCAGGATGACCGTGACATTGCTCTTCGCGATGCGCGCCGCCACGGGGTTCTTCTCGACGAGGGTCACTTCAGCCGCACCCCTCGAGGCTGCTTCGAGCCCGAGCGCGCCCGACCCGGCATAGAGGTCGAGTGCGGCGCATCCGCCGACCAGATCGCGAGACTCGAGCGCAGAGAAGATGGCCTCACGAACCCTGTCGCTGGTGGGGCGCGTGCCCGACGACGGCACAGAGAGGCGCTGCGAGCCGGCGAACCCGGCGATGATGCGCGTCATCGTTCGGCCGCGCGGGTCTGGGGCACAATGGCGGGAGGCATGCCAGCAGGGTACCGCTGAAATCTCTCCACAGATCGAGTGGACCACGGCCTGGCTGTCGGCCGCGGAGCCTAGAATCGGGCGTATGAACGCGTCTGCAGTGCCTCCAGCGAGCCCGGCCCCCGGCCGCGGTTCTGCGTGGACGAAATCTGACGACGCGGCGGTCGCAGCCCTCGCCGCCGGCGAACGACGTGCGAAGCTCGGCACCGGTTCGCCGCTCGAGGCGAAACTGTCGACGGTGCTCGGCGGCCGTTCGGCCGGCCCGCTGCAGAAGGCGTTCGCCATCGTGACCGTGGGTGACATGCTCGCGCATTATCCCCGGCGGTACGCGCGGCGGGGCGAGCTGACGGCGCTGAACGAGCTGCCGCTGAACGAGACGGTCACGATCGTGGCCGAAATCCGCAAGGTCACCGAACGGCCGATGAAGGCACGGCGGGGGTCGATACTCGAGGTGTCGATATCGGATGGCCGCGGCATCCTGAGCCTGACGTTCTTCAATCAGGCCTGGCGCTCGAGAGAGCTCCGGCCGGGGCTTCGTGGCATTTTCACGGGCAAGGTCACCGAATATCGTGGCGCTTTGCAGCTCGCGCACCCCGATTACAAGCTGTTCGACGACCTCGATCTGCTCGAACTCGACGGGTCGGTCTCTGAGAAGGCGAAGAAGTGGGCCGAGGCGCCGATTCCCATCTACCCGGCCACCGGAACGATGTCGAGCTGGCAGATCCAATCCGCGATGGAGTTGGTGCTGGAGGCCGTGGAGTTGATCGGCGACCCGGTACCGGAGGTGGTGCGAATGCAGCGCGGCCTGGTCGATTTCGGTACCGCGCTGCAGCTCATCCACCAGCCAAAAAAAGACAGCGACTTCATGCGGGCGCGCGAGTCGCTGAAGTACCAGGAGGCGTTCGTGCTGCAGACGGCTCTGCTGCAACAACGTCAGGCGGCGCATGCGCAATCGGCGGTTGCGCGGGTGGCGAAGCCGGGCGGGTACCTCGAGCGTTTCGACCGTGCCCTCGCGTTCACGCTGACCGGTGACCAGAACCTGGTCGGGGGTGAGATCACGGCCGATCTGGCCAAGCCCGAGCCCATGAACCGGCTGGTACAGGGTGAAGTGGGTTCGGGCAAAACCCTGGTGGCGCTGCGCGCCATGCTGGCCGTGGCAGACTCGGGCGGCCAGTCGGCGTTGCTCGCCCCGACCGAGGTGCTCGCCGCCCAGCATCTGCGCTCGATCGTACGGGTTCTCGGCCCTGATCTCGCCGCCGAACTGATGCCCACGCTGCACACCGGCCAGCTTCCCGTGGCGGTGCGGCGCAAGGCGCTGCTGCGCATGGTGAGCGGGCAGGCGAAGATCGTCATCGGCACGCATGCTCTGCTGAGCGACAATGTGCAGTTCTATGACCTCGGGCTGGTCGTGGTCGACGAGCAGCACCGGTTCGGGGTCGACCAGCGCGAGGCGTTGCGGCTGAAAGGCGCCAAGCCCCCGCACGTTCTGGTGCTGACGGCCACTCCGATTCCGCGCACGGTGGCGATGACCGTGTTCGGCGACCTCGACATCAGCACCATCACCGAGTTGCCCGCGGGCAGGCAAGGCATCTCCACCTTCGTGGTGCCGCTAGCCGAGAAGCCGAGCTGGGTGAGCCGCATCTGGCAGCGCACCGCCGAAGAGCTGGCGCTCGGCCGTCAGGCGTTCTTCGTCTGCCCGGCGATCGAGCCGTCGGTCGCCGAGCCCGCCGACGGCCTCGAATCCGACGAGCTGGATGCACAGGGCACGGTATCGGGTGCTGTACCTAGGCCACTGGCGACGGTGTCGGCGGTGCTCGCCGAGGCCCGGGCGAACCCGGCGCTGGCGGGAGCCCGCATCGAGCCACTGCACGGCCGAATGTCGAGCGAAGAAAAAGACCAGACCATGCAGGCATTCGCCGCCGGCGAGATCGATGTGCTGGTCGCCACCACGGTGATCGAGGTGGGCGTCGATGTGCCGAACGCGTCGACGATGGTCGTGATGGATGCCGACCGCTTCGGCGTCTCCCAGCTGCATCAGCTGCGGGGTCGCGTCGGTCGCGGCAGCGTACCCGGCCTCTGCCTGCTCGTCACCTTCGCTGAGGTCGAGTCGCTCGCTCGCGAACGGGTCGATGCGGTGGCTTCGACGCTCGACGGCTTCGAGCTCGCTCAGATCGATCTCGAACTGCGGCGCGAGGGTGATGTGCTCGGCAGCATTCAGTCGGGCGGGCGGTCGTCGTTGCGCCTGTTGCGGGTGGTCGCCGATGGAGATCTGATCGGAGAGGCCCGGGAGGCTGCTGCCGAAATACTCGCGGGCGACCCGACTCTGGCCGGGCATCCGGAGCTGCGCGATGCGCTGGCGCGCCGCCTCGACGAAAGCGATCGAGCATTCTTGGCGAAGAGCTGAGTCGTCGCCTGGCGGAACTGTTCGGCTGATGCTCAGAATCCTCGCAGGGAGCTTGATAACCTGAAGAGATGAACACCATTGCCGTTGTACCCGGATCATTCGACCCGGTCACGCTCGGGCATCTCGACGTGATCGAACGCGCCGCCGGAATCTTCGACGAAGTGCACGTCGTCGTGGTTCACAACCCCGACAAGTCGGCATTGCTGCCCATCGCCCAGCGTGTCTCGCTGATTCAGCAGGCCATCGTCGACGGCGGAGTCACGGGCAACGTCGTGGTGACGTCGTGGAGCATGGGGCTGCTCGTAGACTATTGCGTCGAAGTGGGCGCGAAAGTGCTCATCAAGGGCATCCGCTCGCAGATCGACGTGGCATATGAAACGCCGATGGCCATTGTGAACCGCAACCTTGCGGGGGTCGAAACCATCTTCTTGCTGCCCGACCCGGCTCATGCCCACGTATCGAGTTCGCTGGTGCGGCAGGTGGCTGGTCTTGGCGGGGATGTGGCGCCGTACGTTCCGGCGGCAGTCGCAGAGTTTCTGGCCGCGCACGCCTGAAAGGCCACCCAGACCGCTGAGAGGAACGAGACTGCCGCCGCGCCGCGAGGGCCTGCGTGGGTGGAAGGATTGAGTCATGACGGATCTCTCCATCGGCTACGCCGCGATGCTGGAACAGTTTCACCCGACGGAGGCTGTGGCGTTCAGCGCACTGGCGGAGCAGCACGGCTTCAGCGGAGTCATGGCGGCCGATCATTTTCAGCCGTGGGTTCCCAGGCAAGGGCAGAGTTCATTCGTCTGGAACGTTCTGGCCGCAGTAGGGGAGCGAACGAAAGGTGATTTCGGGCCCGGCGTGACCGCACCCACGTTCCGCTGGCACCCGGCGATGGTCGCTCAGGCGAGCGCAACGATGGCCGCGATGTATCCGGGCCGCCATTGGCTCGGCATCGGGTCGGGTGAGGCACTCAACGAGCACATCGTCGGCCAGTACTGGCCGGAGCCGCCCGAACGCATCAACCGGATGTTCGAAGCCATCGACATCATCAACAAACTCTTCACCGCGTCGCTCGCCGGCAAAGACGTGAAACACCGCGGCGAATTCTACAAACTGGAGTCGACCAGACTCTGGACTATGCCCGAGGTTCGGCCCGAGATTCTCGTGGCGACGGCTGGCCCCGTCACGGCGAAGCGCGCCGGCCGGCAGAGCGACGGGCTCATCACGGTGGGAGCGCCATTGGAGAAGATTTCTGGGCTGTTCGCGAAGTTCGGTGACGGGGCTCGTGAGGCCGGCAAAGACCCGTCGAGCATGCCGAAGGTGCTGCAATTGCACCTGTCGTGGGCTTCGACCGACGAAGAGGCCCTGACCAATGCCATGGTCGAATGGCCCAATGGAGGCATGAAGTTTCCGAAGGCCGACATTCGGTCGCCGTTCGAATTCGAGCAGATGGCCAAGATGGTGCGCCCCGAAGACTTCGAGGGTCGCATGGTCATCTCCAGCGATCCGGATGTGCACCGTGCATACATCCAGCGCTTCGCCGATCTCGGCTTCGACCGCATCTACCTGCACAACGTGGGTCGTAACCAGGCGGAGTGGATCGACGTCTTCGGGCGCGACGTACTGCCGAAACTGCACCGGTGATGGGCGAGTCACAACAGGCGCCGGCCGGCCTCGCGGTATATGCCGTTGAGGGCATACCCGAGATACGCTCCGGCGACATGCTCGGCGTGATTGTCGGCGATGCGATCGAATCATCTGGCCTCGAAGCGCTCGAGGGCGATATTCTCGTCGTGACCAGCAAGATCGTCTCGAAGGCAGAGGGCCGGTCGCTGCGGGCGGATGATCGTGAAGACGCCATCACGGCCGAAACCGTGCGCGTGGTGGCCAGTCGCGCGCATCCGGGTGGAATCACTCGCATCGTCGAAAACCGCCAGGGCATCGTGCAGGCCGCGGCCGGAGTCGACGCGAGCAATACTCCCGCGGGAACCGTGCTGCTGCTTCCGGCAGACCCCGATGCGTCGGCGCGGGCGTTGGCCACAGTGCTTCGTGCACGGTTCGGGGTGCGGTTGGGCATCCTCATCAGTGACACCCTGGGGCGCGCCTGGCGCGAAGGGCAGACCGACGCGGCCATCGGGTCGGCCGGCGTGACCGTGGTCGACGACCTGCGCGGTGGTGTCGATGCTCACGGCCAGCTGCTCGAGGTGACGCAGATCGCGGTCGCCGACGAGATAGCGGCGGCGACCGATCTGGTGAAGGGCAAGGCAACCGGCGTTCCTGTGGCGCTGGTGCGTGGCCTCGGCCGCTTCGTGGTGGAGTCGCTCGAGACGCCCGCGCGGGCGCTCAACCGTACCGGGCCGACCGATATGTTCCGGCTGGGCACCGACGAGGCGCTGGCCGAGGGGCACGCGGCGGGATTCGCAGAAGGCTACGCGGCGGGTCTGGCCGCCGGGCGCGAGTGACCGAGTGGGTGGTCGTTCTGCCGGTGAAAGGGTCGACGGCGTCGAAGACCCGGCTGGCCGAATTTCCGCTGAGCCCCGATGAGCGCCGACGCCTGGCGTTGGCTTTCGCGATGGACACGGTCGTGGCCGTCCGTGCGGCTCGGGATGTTCGGCAGATCGTCGTGGTGACCAGCGACCCTCAGGCGGCCGAGGCCCTCGCCGCTCTCGGGGCCGAGATCGTCTCCGACCCCGCTGAAGGGCTGAACGTGGCCATCGCCGAAGGGCTTCGGTACGCCCAGCGTGTTCATGCGGATGCGGCCGTCGCGGTGATGACGGCCGACCTGCCGACGCTCGCCACGAGTGACGTCGAGGGGGCGCTGAGACTGGCTGCCGGGCATCCGAAGGCCTTCGTCGCCGATGCCAGCGGACTGGGCACGACGACGATCACGGCGCTGCCGGGCGTTGAACTGACTCCCTCGTTCGGCGAGGGTTCGGCCGCACGCCACGCCGCGGCCGGCCTCGTGTCGCTTCCGGTCGAGCTTGCGTCGAGCGCCAGACGCGACGTCGACACCCCGGCCGATCTCGAGCACGCGCTGCGCACGGGCGTTGGGGAATTCACTGCTCGCGCGCTGGCGGGTTCTGGCTCCTGAAGGCCGATGTCCGGTCGAATGGTGCGGCCTCGACGTTTCTGGTGAAAGATGCCGGTGGGGCGTCTTCGTAACGAAAGGACACGTCGATGAAGTACATGATCTTGACCTTCGCGTCTCAGCAGGACTATCAGGGCATGACCGGGCAGGCGTCGAGCCGGCCGGTGTGGACGCAGGAAGACTACGCCGCCCTGGGTGCGTTCATGCAGGCCTTCAACACGGAGCTGCTCGATTCGGGTGAGCTCGTGGAGACGAGGGGGCTCGGCACCCCCGTTCACTCCCGGCGCGTACGACTCCAGGAAGGCGTGCCGGTGGTGACGGATGGCCCCTACGCCGAGTCTGAGGAGGTTCTCGCCGGCTATTGGGTGATCGACTGTGCGAGCTTCGACCGGGCGACCGAGATCGCATCGCGGCTGACGAACTGCCCCGGCCCCGACGAGGTGCGGGCACGGGCGTATGTGGATGTTCGCCCGATCGATGAGCACCAGCCCGACTTCGAGGGCTGAACGAGGGTACGCCCTGATGGTCGCTGCCGAGGTCGAACAACTGCTGCGTCGCCTGACGCCGCGGGTGCTCGGCGCGGTGGTGCGCCGCTACGGTCACTTCGATCTCGCCGAAGATGCCACTCAAGAAGCGCTTCTGGCGGCGGCGACGCAGTGGCCGGCGGAGGGGATCCCGCGCGATCCGAAGGCGTGGCTGATCACGGTCGCAGCACGGCGATTGACCGATCTGCTGCGCGCCGAACAGGCGCGCCGTCGACGTGAGGAGACCGTGGCCTCGTGGGCGCTCACCGAGATGACGGAGCCTGGCGCCGACGCGCGCCGCACCGCGGATACCGACGACACACTCCTCGTGTTGTTCTTGTGCTGCCACTCCTCGTTATCGGTGGCGTCGCAGATCGCGTTGACGCTGCGGGCGGTCGGCGGCCTGAGCACGACGGAGATCGCGCGTGCTCTGCTGACCTCCGAACCGACCGTGACCCGGCGCATCACCCGCGCGAAGCAGTCGATCAGAGACAGCGCGGTGCCGTTCACTCAGCCCGCCGACGAGCCGAGCCGTCGTGCTGCGGTGATGCGGGTCTTGTACCTGATTTTCAACGAGGGATACGCCAGCACGGCCGGCACCGATCTGCTGCGGGCCGACCTGAGCGAGGAGGCCATCCGCCTCACGAGAATCCTGCACGCGATGCTGTCCGACGACAGCGAGGTGACCGGACTGCTGGCGCTGATGCTTCTCATCCACGCTCGGCATCGGGCGCGCACGGCACCCGATGGTTCGTTGATCGTGATGGCCGAGCAAGACCGCAGCCTCTGGAACCGAGCAGCGATCGAGGAGGGTGTCGCCCTGATCGCGGCCGCATTGCCACGCGGGCCGATCGGGCCGTACCAGCTCCAGGCGGCGATCGCCGCCGTGCACGACGAAGCCGTCAGCGCCAATACTACGGATTGGATGCAGATCGCTGCGCTCTACGGCGTGCTGCTTCAGCTCGACGACGGTCCCGTCGTCGCCCTCAACCACGCCGTCGCGGTGAGCATGGTTGCCGGGCCACCGGCCGGACTCGCCCTGCTCCAGGCTCTCGCGACCGACGGCCGGCTGACGAACAGTCGTCGTTTTCATGCCGTGCGCGCCCACCTCCTCGAGCGGAGTGGTGACCCGGCGGCCGCTTTGACCGCGTATGAGAGCGCCGCCCGGTGCGCCGCCAACTCTCAGCAGCAGCGTTATCTTCAGCTGCAGATCGCCCGGCTGCAGAGCCGGGGCTGAGCATGCGACACGCGCTTGGGCAGGTGCCGGCGGGTCTCGCCCCTACTCGCGGAACGCGCGCGCTTCGGTGCTGCCACTGGCGCGCGATCGCCGGCTACAACTTCTCTTCGATAGAGCCGCTGTCAGCGATGCTGATGTCGACCGTGGGCAGGTCGGCGATGCGGAAGTCGCCGGTGGGCAGGTCGGCGGTGCGGAAGTCGTGGGTGCGGATGCGGCGCGAGGCGAGTGCCGACCGCGGAGGCAGTTCGTGGGCCGCTGCGTTGTAACGCAGGCGCGGCGGTGAGCCCATTACGCCCGCTATCCACTCGGCGGGGCTCGCGGTCACCGGGAACGCCGTGATGAGCTGCGTGGATCGGCCGAGCAGAACGGCATAGACGACCGCGCGTGCGTCGGGGTCGGAGTTCGCTTCGACGAACACCGCACGTGCGATCTCTTCGCGCTCTTCTCCAGCGAATTCGTCGACGACGGCGCGGATGTTCGTGCCCGAGCCGGCGCCGGAGCCCGACCCGGTGCCCGACCCGGAGCCCAAGCCGGAGTCCGCGGCTGAGCTCGTGCCGCGTCTGGGGTCACCGTCGAAGCCCGTGTCGGCGGCGCGGCCGGAGCCACCCGACGATCCCTCTCCCGGAGGCGGGAGCAGCTCCTCGGCGGCCTCGAGCACGCCCCGCACCTGGCCGGTCACGAGAGTGAGCAACCCGGGCGACCGGTTCGGTGAGCCGATGTCGACGAGTGTGCGGAGAAACGCGTCGGCGCGCATCCCGAAGGCGGAGGCGAGTTCGCCGCCGATCCACCGCTCTCGTTTGAAGCCGTACGCCGTCTCGACGGTCGACAGCAGGTACCCGTAGGTGTGCAGCACTCCGGCGTTGCCGATGGGCCAGGCGCACTCGACTGCCGACACCCGATGCAGCAGTTCGAAGAGCGGCCGACCGATCACGGGGCGGCCCGCAGTTTCGTCGTGCACCGTCGAGAGCCCCCAGTGGGCGAACGTTCCTGCGGCCCGGTCGCGCTCCAGGCTGATCAGCAGCTCGGGCACGTGCTCGGCGAGAATCTGCGAGACGTTCGCTTGTCGCACTTCGAGGGTCGGAGCGTCGCCCGTAGCGCCCGCGTCGCCAGCAACGCCCGAGTCGCTCAGACGTGCCACAGCATCGGATGCGCGCAACAATCGCTTGATGAACTCCCCGTCAGCGGCCACGCTCCATGCTATGCCGTGGGCACTCGGGGTGTCTTCTCAGGGCGTCGTCGCACACCTCGTCGCGCAACGACTCGGGCAGCTCAGACCGTGAGGCCCGCCGCCTCCGCAAGCGCCGCCGCGGCTAACGCGGCCGAGGTCTCGACCGACGTCATCCACAACGGGACCGCGGCCACCCGAAGCCCCGCCGCCTCGAGCCGGGGCGCCACCGCCGCATCGGTTTCGTCGACCAGCCAGGCATCGAGCAATCCACCCGAGTCGCGTGCTCCGTAGTGCAGCGCCACGGCATCCGCCGCCGTCTCTACGCCGATCGCGCTCAGGCACGCGTGCGCCATGCCCCGAATCGCTGCCCCCGAGATGATCGGCGAAACCCCGACCACGGGTGCAGCAGTCGATCGCAGAGCCTCGCGGATGCCCGGCACGGTCACTATCGTGCCAATGGAGACCACGGGGTTCGACGGCGCAAGAAGCACCACATCGGCGCCGGTGATCGCGTCTACGACTCCGGGCGCGGCCACCGCCGACTCGAGCCCGTGCTGCTCGAACCGCACGGCCGCCAGAGTGGCTCGGTAGTGCACCCACCACTCCTCGAAGTGCATCGTGCGTTCGCCGGTGGGAGTGCCGCTGCTGCCGGCCGGCGCGCGGCCTGCGCCGTCTCGGCTTGCGCCGTCTCCGCCTGTGCTGTCGCGGGCTGCACCGTCGCGGCCTGCAGCGTCTCCGCTGCCGACGACGCCATCGGCCGCGCTCTCGTCGGCCACGACCACGTGCGTCTCCACGGGCTGATCGCTCATCGGCAGAAGCCGCACACCCAGATCCCAGCGGGCGGTGAGCCGCGCGGTCACCTCACTCAGTGTCAGCCCCTCGCGCAGCAGGTGCGACCGGGTGATGTGCGTGCCGAGGTCGAGGTCGCCGAGGGTGAACCACGGCCATCCCACGCCATAGGCGGTGAGTTCGGCGCTGACCCGTTCGGATTCGCCGAGCCGCCCCCAGCCGCGCACTTCGTCATTCGCGCCGCCGAGCGTGTACATGATGGAGTCGAGGTCGGGGCACACCCGAAGGCCGGTCAGCCAGAGGTCGTCGCCGGTATTCACGACAACCGTGATCTCGGCCGTCGTGCCGCCCGAACCGTCGGGCTGCACCTGCCGCAGATGTTCACGAAGCCCGCGCAGAAACTTCGCTCCGCCGACTCCGCCGGCCAGTACCGTAATCTTCACCAGACAATCCTCCCACCGCCGCAGTGCCTTGTGCCCCGCGTGCGCTGCCCCGTTCTGCACGTGCGCACGCTCAGCGCAGGGCGGCCAGACGGGATGCGACCTCGACCAAGACGTCTTCGCTGCCTGAGTAGATGCCTTCGGCGCGGGGCCAGTGGCTGATCACGTCGGTGAATCCGAGACCGGATGCCCGACCGACCAGCTCCTCGAACACCCCCACGCTCTCGAGCGAGAACTGCCCGCCAGAGTCGAGCGAGAGGTAGCGGTCGATCGACCGCGGATCACGCCCCGCTGCCTCAGCGGCATCATCGAGTCGCTTGTTCAGATCGCTGACGGCACGCCACCACTCCTCGCCCGTCACACCATCGGCACCGGTCGTCACCCAGCCCTCCGCCAGCCTGCTGACCAGTGCGAGCCCCTTCGGTCCGTTCGCCGCGAGCACGAACGGCACCCGCGGAGTCTGCGCCGGCGCGCCCACCATGCGGGCCTCGTGTGCGATGAACCATGTTCCGGCGCGGTTGATGCCGCGGGGAGCCGCGGTGGCCTCGACCTCGGGGGTCGAGGTGGCGGTGGTGGCGGTGGCGGGAGTGGCCGGTGCCTCGAACCGCAGCAATTCGTCGAGGAGGTCGACGAATTCCACGAAGCGCTCGTGCCGCTCGCGCGGCGACAGCGCTGCCTGACCGAGAACGAACGCGTCGAAACCTGTTCCGCCCGACCCGATGCCGAGGGTGAACCGACCTGCCGAAATGTCGTCGAGAGTAGCGATTTCTTTGGCGAACGGCACGGGATGCCTGAAGTTCGGCGACGAAACAAAGGTGCCCAGCCGAATGTGCTGGGTGACGCTCGCGGCCGCCGTCAGGGTCGGAATGGTAGCTCCCCACGGCTCATCGGCGAGGCTCCGCCAGGAGAGATGGTCGTACGTCCAGGCGTGGTCGAAGCCCCATTTCTCGGCCTCGATCCATTTGCGGCGGCCGATGGCCCACGGGTCTTGGGGCAGAATGACGATTCCGAAGCGCATGCCCAAAGTCTAGGCAGCGCGCCACCCCAGGTCGCCGATGTTCTGGCCTGCTCCAGGCATCAGCATGCCGTGTCGGTTGCGAATAAGCACCTTCGTGCTGCGCCGGAGGTGCTTTCGCGCAACGGCCACGCGGTGCTCCGGGTGGGGTGCGGGCAATCGAGGTTCGGCTGGCCACGCGGTGCTTCGGGTGGGGCAGGGACCGAAGCTCGGCCGGCCATGTGGTGGGCTCGGGCTGCGCGGCGGGGGAACCGAGGCTCGGCGGAGGCGGGCGGAGCTCCCTCAGGCGGCGGCGGCGGTCGCGAGCAGCGCCGCCACCTTGTCGAAGTCGTCGCGCACCAGCCCGACAGTCACCCGTATGGCTTGCGCATGCTCGGATCTGTCACGACTCTCGCGATCGCCGTCGAGGGCGCTGCCCACCCGCGCCTGAAACGGTGTTCCCGCCGCGACGCGGATGCCGCTCGCCGCGAGCGACACGATCGCTGCACGTTCGTCGGCCACGGGCATCCACAGGTTGATGCCGTCGGGCACCCAGATACCCGCGCCGCTCGCGCCACCACCGCCCGTGAACCCCCCGCCGAAGCCTCGTCGTGCGAGCGCCCCGGCCATCGCGATCTGCCGCGAATGATATGTTTCGCGCGCTGCAGCCACCTGTGCCACCGATTCGGGCGCGGTCAGCAGCTCGTACAGAATGACTTGCAGCATGCGCGAGGTCCAGCCAGGGCCGAGCATGCGCCGCGAGACGATGGCGTCGATCAGGTTCGACGGCCCGGCCAGCGCACCGATGCGCAGATCGGGGCCGTGCGACTTGGCGTAACTGCGAATGTGCAGCGTGCGGTGGGGCAGCCACGACCCCAGACTGGTCGCTCGCACCGTGCTGATTTCGCCTGAATGGTCGTCTTCGATGATCACCGGATCGGTGAGATGCGAAGCAGCCCGCAGCACGCGCACGAGTTCGCGCGCCCGCCCTTCGCTCATCGACGCGCCAGTCGGGTTGTGTGCGCGGGTTTGCAGAAGGATAGCGGCGGGGTTCGATCGCAGCGCGAATGCGAGGGAGTCGGGAAGCATTCCGTGCTGATCGACAGCAACCGGCACCCGTTCGGCCCCGCACTGGTCGAGCAGGTCGAGAAACGGCGGAAACGTGGGGTCTTCGACGATCACTCGGTCGCCGAAACGAAGCACGACGTCGAGCGAGCGCGATACGGCATCGAGGGCGCCATCGAGAATCGTGAGCGATTCGGGCGGGTACGGCCAGGATGCCCGTAAGTGCCTCTCGAGTTCGGGCAGTACCCGCCCCGCCAAGTAGCTCGAGGTATCGGCGCGGGAGGGCACTCGGGCGAGCGCAGCCCCCAGGTCGGGCAGCAACTCGGCATCGGGGGTGCCCGACGAGAGGTCGAGGCGGGCTTCGACATGCGAGCCGGCCAGCTCGGCGAAGTGAGCGGGCATCCAGGTGGTGCCGGCCTGCAGCACAAAGCTGCCCGCGCGGCCACGCGACGTGATGAGGCCGACCCCCGCCAGCGCCTGCCAGGCGTTCGAAACGGTCGCCGGGCTGACGCCGAGCACCGACGCGAGGTCGCGCACCGTGGGCAGCCGGTCGCCCGACGCGATCTCGCCAGACCGGATGAGACGCGAGACGGCAGCGGCGATCGCCTCGGGCGTCTTCTTCTCCTCCACAGCCCCGACTATGAGATCGATCATGCACACCTCTTGACTTATTTACTCTCGGGTCACAGTCTGAAACACGAGAGAAATGTTCACAAGGAATAATAACAAAACCGGCTTCGAAAGGAACACGCACAATGACGGTTGTTCGAGCGGCAATCACACAGACCACGTGGACGGGCGACAAAGAGTCGATGCTCGACAAGCACGAGCAGTTCGCACGCGACGCTGCGAAAGACGGCGCGCAGGTCATCTGTTTTCAAGAACTCTTCTACGGCCCGTACTTCGGCATCACTGAAGACCAGAAGTACTATCGGTACGCCGAGCCGGCCGACGGGCCCATCGTGCAGCGGTTCGCGGCGCTCGCAAAAGAGCTGAACCTCGTCATGATCCTGCCGATCTACGAAGAAGACATCACTGGCGTCTACTACAACACGGCCGTCATCGTCGAAGCCGACGGCACGATTCTCGGCAAGTACCGCAAACACCACATCCCCAACCTCGACAAATTCTGGGAGAAGTTCTACTTCCGCCCCGGCAACGGCGGCTACCCCGTGTTCAACACTTCGGTCGGCAAGATCGGCCTGTACATCTGTTACGACCGTCACTTCCCCGAGGGATGGCGTGAACTCGGCCTGAACGGTGCCCACATGGTCTTCAACCCGAACGCCACCAAGCCTGGTCTTTCGAACCGGTTGTGGGAGGTCGAGGGCCCCTGTGCGGCCGTCGCCAACGGCTACTTCGTGTTGCAGCCCAACCGGGTCGGCCGCGAAGACAACGAGTACGGTGAGCTCGCCGTCGACTTCTACGGAACCAGCCAAGTCATCGACCCGCGTGGCAACTTCGTGGGCGAGCGAGGCTCGGGCACCGACGAAGAGATCCTGATCCGCGACCTCGACCTCGATATGGTTCAGCAGATGCGGGATGATTGGCAGTTCTACCGTGACCGCCGGCCGGAGTCGTACACGTCGATTCCCCAGCCGTGACTCACCCGCCGGCTCTTCGAAGGAGATTGATCGATGAAGACTCTCATAACAGGCGGAACGGTGGTCAACGCCACGGGTACGGCCGAAGCCGATGTGCTGATCGACGGCGAGACCATCGCCGCCGTTCTTGCACCCGGTTCCCAGCTGCTCGGCTTCGACGTGGCGGGCAACGTCGACCGCGTGATCGATGCTCGGGGCCGCTATGTCATTCCGGGCGGCATAGACGCCCACACGCACATGGAGATGCCCTTCGGCGGCACCTTCGCCAGTGACACGTTCGAAACGGGAACACGCGCCGCGGCGTGGGGCGGCACGACGAGCATCGTCGACTTCGTCGTGCAATACGCCGGCGAGAACATCCTCGACCAGTACGCGCTCTGGCACGCGAAGGCGGCGGGGCAGTGTGCGATCGACTACGGCTTTCATCAGATTCTCTCCGATGTGCAAGACAGCTCCCTCACTGCGATGGATGAACTGCTGAACGAAGGCGTGTCGAGTTTCAAACTCTTCATGGCGTACAAGGGCGTGTTCTTGAGCGACGACGGCCAGATCGTGAAGGCCATGCAGCGGGCCAGCGAGAACGGCAGCCTGATGATGATGCACGCCGAGAACGGCAGCGTCATCGATGTGCTGGTGCAGCAGTCGCTCGCGCGCGGCGAAACCTCGCCGTACTTCCACGGCACGACCCGCCCGTGGCAGGCCGAAGAAGAGGCCACGCATCGGGCGATCATGCTGGCGAACCTCACGGGTGCGCCGCTGTACATCGTGCACGTGAGTGCGAAGCAGGCGGTCGAGCAGATCGCGATCGCGCGCGACCGCGGGCAGAACGTGTTCGCCGAGACCTGTCCGCAGTACCTCTACCTGTCGCTCGAAGAGCAGCTCGGCGCGTCGAGCGAGCAGTGGGGAGACTTCGAGGGCGCCAAGTGGGTGTGCTCGACACCGCTGCGGTCGCGTGCCGAAGGCCACCAGCACCACATGTGGCAGGGGCTTCGAACGAATGATCTGCAGGTCATCTCCACCGACCACTGCCCCTTCTGCATGAAGGGCCAGAAAGACATGGGGCTGGGCGACTTCTCGAAGATCCCGAACGGCATCGGGTCGGTCGAACACCGCATGGATCTGATCTACCAGGGTGTGGTGATGGGGGAGATCACGCTGCCGCGCTGGGTGGAGCTCACCTCGACCACGCCGGCCCGCATGTTCGGCATGTACGGCAGGAAGGGTGTGATTCAGCCCGGCGCCGACGGCGATGTCGTCATCTACGATCCCAAGGGCCACACCTCCATCGGCATGGGCGAAGGCAAGAAGAACCACATGAACATGGATTACGCGGCGTGGGAAGGCTTCGAGATCGACGGGCATGTCGATACGGTCATCTCGCGGGGCAAGGTGATCGTCGACGACAACGCCTACCTCGGTACCAAGGGTGACGGTCGTTTTTTCAAGCGCGGACTATCTCAGTACCTGATCTGAATTGATGGTCGCAGCGGTCCCCGCCCGCCGCGACGAATAAATCCTCGTAGAACCCTGCAGAAACGGAAAAGCACATGCAATTCGGAGCAGTCATCCAGACCCACCCGCCGGCGGCACGCACGCTCGGCCTGGCGAAGCTCGCCGAGCAGCACGGGTTCGAATATTTCTGGACGTTCGATTCCCACCTCCTCTGGCAGGAGCCCTACGTCATCTACAGCCAGATCTTGAACGAAACCCACCGCATCAAGGTCGGCCCGATGGTCACGAACCCTGCGACACGCGACTGGACGGTCACGGCATCCATTTTCGCCACGCTCAACGAGATGTACGGCAACCGCACTATCTGCGGCATCGGCCGCGGAGACTCGGCCGTGCGGGCAACGAACGGTGCACCCACCACGCTGAAGACGCTGCGCGAGTCGATTCAGGTCATTCGTGAACTCGGCAACTCGCGCCCGGTCGAGTACAACGGGGCCACGGTGCAGTTTCCGTGGAGCCACGACTCCGAGCTCGAGGTCTGGGTCGCCGCCTATGGCCCCCTCGCGCTGAAGCTGGCGGGCGAGGTGGGCGACGGTTACATTCTGCAGCTGGCCGACCTCGACATCGCAGAATGGATGATCAAGACCGTACGAGACGCGGCCGAAAAAGTAGGCCGTGACCCGATGTCGATCAAGTTCTGCGTGGCAGCGCCCGCGTACATCGGCTCCGACGTCGACCACATGCGCAATCAGAGCCGCTGGTTCGGCGCCATGGTCGGCAATCACGTCGCAGACATCGTGGCCAAGCACGGAGCGAACTCGTCGGTACCCAAGGCACTCACCGACTACATCGCTGCGCGCGAGGGCTACGACTACAACCAGCACGGTCTGGCCGGCAATACCCACGCCGAGTTCGTTCCCGACGACATCGTCGAGCGCTTCTGCCTGCTGGGCACCGCAGAGCAGCACATCGAGAAGCTCAAGGCCCTCAAAGAGCTCGGCGTCGACCAGTTCGCTGCGTATCTGCAGCACGACAACAAAGAAGAAACCATGCGCGTCTACGGCGAGACCGTCATTCCGGCACTTCGCGAGCACATCACCGCGACGGCCTGATCGACGCCGCGCCGAACGCTCAACCGAAAGAAAGCACCACACCGTGAACCTCTCACCCGAAGACGGCGAGCTCGCCTACGAACTTGACCGCGCCCACGTTTTTCACTCCTGGTCGGCACAGGCCGCTCTGACGCCGATGGTCATCGCAGGGGGGCTCGGCAGTACGGTGTGGGATTTCGACGGCAACAGCTACCTCGACTTCTCGAGCCAGCTCATCAACGTGAACATCGGGCACCAGCACCCGGCCGTCATCGCAGCGATTCAGGCCCAGGCCGATATTCTGACCACCGTTGCACCGGCAGCCGCCAATCTGGCCCGCGGACAAGCGGCCCAGCGCATCCTCGAGCGTGCCGGTGAGCAGTTCAGCAAAGTGTTCTTCACCAACGGCGGCGCCGATGCCAACGAGAACGCGATGCGGCTGGCACGCTTGTACACCGGGCGCGACAAGGTGCTGTCGATGTACCGTTCGTACCACGGCAATACGGGCTCCGCGGTAGCGGCAACCGGCGACTGGCGGCGCGTTCCGAACGAGTATGCGCGTTCCCACGTTCACTTCTTCGGCCCGTATGCCTACCGTTCGGAGTTCTGGTCGACCACGCCCGAAGAGGAGTCGAGTCGCGCGCTGCACCACCTCGAGCGGGTGATTCAGGCCGAGGGGTCGCAATCGATCGCCGCGATTCTGATCGAGACGATTCCGGGCACCGCGGGCATCCTGGTGCCGCCGCCCGGTTATCTCGCCGGGGTTCGGGCCCTGGCCGACAAGTACGGCATCGTTCTGATCTTCGACGAGGTCATGTGCGGGTTCGGTCGTGCCGGCGGCTGGTTCGCTTTCCAGGCGCTCGCCGAGCAGGGCGACGTGGTCGTGCCAGACCTCATCACGTTCGCGAAAGGCGTGAACTCGGGGTATGTGCCGGTGGGCGGAGTCATCATTCCGCCGTTCATCGCCGAGATCTTCGACGAGCGGGTGTTTCCGGGCGGGTTGACGTACTCCGGGCATCCGCTCGCCATGGCTTCGATCATCGGGGCTCTCGACGCCATGAAAAACGAGGGCATAGTCGAGAACGCCGCGCGCATCGGCCGCGATGTGCTCGGGCCGGGGCTGCGTGCGCTTGCTTCGAAGCACGAGGTCATCGGCGAGGTACGCGGCCTCGGTGTGTTCTGGGCGCTCGATCTGGTCGCCGACCCGGTCACCCGTGAGCCGCTGTCGCTGGCCGTGATCGGCCGGCTGAAGGCGAAGCTGCTCTCGCTGGGGCTGCTGCCGATCTTCGCCGACAACCGACTGCACGTGGTGCCTCCGTGCGTCGTCACCGACGAGGAATGCGCCCGGGCGCTGGCCATTTTCGACGAGGCGTTCGCTGCGGTCACGGTTCCGGCCTGAGCCATCTGTTCTGCGTCGCTAACTGAGGATGAGCGGGCCTTCGCAACGCATATGCACTTGGCCGCGGTGCCATCCGCACTTAGCGGCGGATGCAGCCCGCTTCGGGCTGATTCGGTCGCGTCACGTCGGGAATATGGAAGCGACGCTGTAGCGTCACGTCGGGAATACGGTAGCGACGCTGTAGCGTCACTACATGGATGTACGTCGACTCGAGTTGCTGCGTGAGCTCGCCGAGCGCGGCAGCATCACCGAGGTGGCGCGGGCGACGCACCGCACTCCGTCGGCCGTGTCGCAGCAGTTGCGGGTGCTTGAACGCGAGGCCGGTTTGCCGCTCACCGAGAAAGCCGGCCGCGGAATCGTGCTCACCGACGCTGGGCGAGCTCTCGCCCGCAGCGCCGTCGACGTCGCTGTTGCGCTCGAGCGGGCCGATTCGCTCTGGGCCGAGTTTCGCCACGACCCCACCGGCGAAGTCTCGCTCGCGACCTTTCCCACCGGCGGCCAGATGCTGCTACCCGGCGTGCTGCACCGCCTCGCCAGGCTGAGCGGCCCCGTAGCCCTCCGTGAGCGTGCCGCCGACCCGGCCGTGCCGCAGCCCGAGCCGCTCGCTCTGCATGGGCGGGCCGCCGAGCGAGCCCACGAGGGAGCCGCCGAGCGAGCCAGCGACCCTCTCGTGCCGCGACCCGGCCTCCTCACCCTGCACGCGAGCGATCGTGACCCCGTCTCCGAGCGATTCCCCGACCTCACGAACGACTTCGACGTCGTCATCGCGCACGCACCGACCCTGCCCCCGGCCCTGTGGCAGGGGCGGGGGCTCAACATCGTGCACCTTATGACGGAGCCACTCGATGTGGCGCTCGGCCCCGGGCATCCACTCGCCAGCGAACCGAGCGTGACCCCTGCAGACCTCATCGGCGAACAGTGGATCGGCGTGCCCTGGGGGTACCCGTTCGAGCAGACCCTGTACGACATCTCGGCGGCGGCCGGCGCGCCCGTGAACATTGTTCAGCGCTTCGCCGACACCCGCGTCACCGAGGCCTTGGTCGCCGCACGGCTCGGCATCGCAATCCTGCCGCGATACACCGCCGGTGGCGCCTACCTCACCTCGAGTGCGACGTCGCAGCGCATCTCGCTGAAGCCACTGACGGGCGTGCGAGCCGAGCGACACATCTACGCCCTGATGCGCCCCGACCGCGCGGAGCGCCTGGCCGTACGCACTGTGGTGGATGCCCTGCGAGCCGAATCCGCAGCGATCCGTGAGGCGAACCCCACCACAGGCGATCACACGGCAAACACCCGGTAAACTTGATGACCGTGAACAAATTCAGCAAAACCCCGTTCACGGTCAACGTCTGGGATCTGATGCACCAGCCCGGCGAGCTGCGCGAACGCGAGCTCGACCTCGTTGTACCGGAGAAGATGGGTGAGGGCCTCGTCGCGATCAAGGCGGGCAGTGTTCTCGAGACTGACGTGCGTCTCGAGTCGCTGCACGACGGCATTTTGACGTCGGTGCGAGTGTCGGGCGAAGCCGTGGGAATCTGCGGTCGGTGCCTGAAAGACATCAGTTTGCCGGTTCGAGTCGAGTTTGCGGAGCTTTTCGCGTATTCTCAGACAGGTGCTTTTGATTACGAGGTGATCGGCGACCATGTCGACCTTGAACCTCTGATCAGGGATGCGGTTGTACTCGCACTTCCGTTCCAACCGGTATGCCGGCCGGATTGCCCGGGCCTCGACCCCATCACGGGCGAGCGGCTCGATGATCTGCCCGAGCGTGTACCGCAGGAAATCGTCGATTCCCGCTGGTCTGCATTGCAGGGCCTGCTGGAATCCACCGAGTCAGAAGCCTCCACACACACGTCCAATGGAGTCGGCACGCCCAACGAAGATGATTCGTTCGGGTCGCCCCCCGAGAGAGAAAAGAGTTAGCTCATGGCTGTACCGAAGCGAAAGATGTCGCGGGCCTCGACCCGCATGCGCCGCGCGCAGTGGAAGGCGACCGCCCCCACCCTGGTCAAGACCATCGAGAACGGCAAGACCACCTACAGCCTCCCGCACCGCGCGAAGGTTGTCGAAGACTCCGCCGGCACCGCGCTGTTCCTTGAGTACAAGGGCCGTAAAGTCGCCGACGTATAGTCGCAACTCAATCGGTGCGTTCTGACATGCCCGACAAGGCGTTAGACAGAACGCACCTTTTGGCGACCCTGCAGGTGGAGATTCCGGATGACCTGCTGCACCTCGCGCTGACCCATCGTTCGTGGTCGTACGAACACGGCGGCGTCGCCACGAACGAACGCCTCGAGTTTCTCGGCGACTCGATCCTCGGCCAGGCCGTCACGGTGATGCTGTACAACCGCTACCCCGACCTCGGCGAGGGCGAGCTGGCCAAGCGTCGTGCGAGCCTGGTGTCGACCGTGGCTCTGGCTGGCATCGGCAAGACGATCGGGCTCGGTGCGTACATCCACCTCGGCCGCGGCGAAGTGTTGACCGGGGGCCGCGAGAAGGCGTCGATTCTCGCCGACACCGTCGAAGCGCTGATCGGCGCGACCTACCTCGGCTTGGGCGGCGAAACGGCCACCCAGCTTGTATTGCGGCTGGTCGAGCCGCTGGTGATCGACCCGAGCACCTTCGGCGAGTCGATGGATCCGAAGACCACCCTGCAGGAGCTCGCTGCCAGCCTGGGCGAAGAGGCCCCCTGCTACGCGATCACCGACACGGGCCCCGACCATCGCAAGACGTTCATCGCCACGGTCAGCATCGGCTCTCGCGTGTCAGCAACCGGCGAGGGCACAAGCAAGAAGCAGGCAGAATCGGTTGCGGCCCGTGAGGCCCAGCGTTTGCTGGCAGAGCAGACCCTCGAGGGTGCAGCGAAATCGTCAACCGGGCCGTCTGTCCCAGGCTCCGATGGCTGAGACGCCCGGTACCCGAATGCCGGATGCCCGAATGCCTGAGGCGCCCGCTGCCGCACGCCCGAGCGCCTGAATGCCCGACATCGACGTGTCAGAGCGCGTGAATGCCTGAACTCCCCGAAGTCGAGGTCGTTCGCGCCGGCCTCGAGCCGGCCGTCACGGGAGCGCTGATCACCAGCGTCGAGGTCTTCGACGAGCGCTCCCTCAAACGCCACGATCGCAGCACTGGCGATTTCGAAGCGCTGCTTTCCGGGCACCGGATGCTCGCCGCTGTCAGGCGCGGAAAGTTCCTGTGGTTCCCGCTCACGTCGGGCCGCGCGCTCGTGACGCACCTCGGCATGAGCGGGCAGGTGCTGCTGCGCGAGCCCGGCACCGCCGAAGACGGTCTGCTGCGCATCCGCCTGAGCATCGAGCATCCGCAGCACGCAGAATACTGGGTCAACTTCGTCGACCAGCGCA
>JAODBB010000182.1 GCA_025463745.1 Subtercola sp. | reverse complement strand
CTGAGTCGGGGGCTTCGCAAGACGGAGTCGGCCTCCGGCCGGCTTGCGGCAGCGGGGTGCGGGCGACACGTTCCGCCTCCCTTTCAGGAATCGCAGGAATGGCACTCCCAGGTTGAGCTGCCGCGGGTGCCACCCCTGATCTGTTTGCGTGTGGCGCGAACAAGGGCGTCGCACGAACAGCTCGCGCTGAGATGCCCACCAACTCCGCCTGCGCTGTCAAGACGTGGCGGGATTCGCAGGTGTGTGCTGAGGTGAACTGAACCGACGCATACTGACGAATGCGAAGCGAGGTGCCGAATGACCGCCACGACCTCACGGATGCGAGGCGGGCTGCCGTCGATGGTTGCGATGGCTGCGGTTGCGCTCGTCTTTCTTGCGGGATGCACGGCCGAACCCCCTACGCCATCGAGTGGCCCCTCGGCGGTAGCCGGCCCCGTGCCGAATACGAGCTCGTCGGCGCCGGCCACCGCGACCGCCACCCCGCCGCCTGGCACGAGCGCGCCGAGCCCAGCGGCATCCGCACCCCTCGCCGGTGGGCTGACCGGCCCCCAGCAACTCGTCAGCGACCAGGCGGCTGTCGTCACTCTCGCGAGCAACCTCGACGCGCCGTGGTCGATCGTGCGCCTGCCAGGCGGCAGCACGCTCGTCGACGAACGCGACACCGGCACGGTCAAAGAGATTCTCGCGAACGGCTCGGCCGGCGCGATCGGAACGGTGCCCGGCGTCGCCGCGGCAGGCGAAGGCGGGCTGCTCGGGCTTGCGCCGTATGTCGACGGCGCACAGACCTTTCTCTACGCGTACGAGACCACCGCGAGCGACAACCGCGTGATCAGGATGCCGCTGCTGGGCGGCCCCGGCGCCTTCAGCCTCGGCGCGGCGAGTGACGTGCTCACGCGCATCCCGAAATCGAGTAATCACAATGGCGGCCGCATCGCGTTCGGCCCCGACGGAATGCTGTACATCACCGCCGGCGACGCCGGCCAGAGCGCCAACGCGCAGAACCAGACCTCACTCTCGGGCAAGATTCTGCGCGTGACGCCGACGGGTGCCGTTCCGGCCGACAATCCCTTCGCCGGCTCTCCTGTCTACAGCCTCGGTCACCGCAATCCGCAGGGCATCACGTGGGGCGCCGACGGCACGATGTATGCCGCCGAATTCGGCCAAGACACGTGGGACGAACTCAACATCATCACTCCCGGCAGCAACTACGGCTGGCCCACGGTCGAAGGCATCTCGCGGGATTCCGGCACCCGATTCGTCAACCCCATCTACCAGTGGGCGACCGACGACGCCAGCCCGAGCGGGCTCGTGATGCTCGGCGACACCCTCTTTCTAGCGGGGCTCGGCGGCGAGCGCCTGTGGAGCATCACGGTCAGCGGGCCGGTCACGGGCACCAGCCAGCACGTCAGCGTGACATCGCTGTTCGACGGCACATTCGGCCGGCTCCGCGATGTGGCGGCCGGGCCCGATCGAACGCTGTTGATGCTCACGAACAACACGGATGGCCGGGGTTCGCCTTCGACGGGAGATGACCGCCTGCTCAGCGTGCCTCTTCAATCCACGGCGGGCTGAGCCGTAAACTTCTGGTGAGTTACCCTCGTGCCCCTCATTCGAGGGTTGCGGTTAGTTTCAAGTTCTGGAGCGGTTCCCCTGAGTATCATCACCGGCTACGACCCGAAGACGCTCCGCGAAACAATCGACGCGCAGGCCGCAGAAGCGCGGTTCGCCGAACTCGGCACCCTGCGTAGCCTTTCGGCGCTGAACGAGAAGGTCGAATTGCTGAGGCTGCTGGGGCGAAATGACGAGGCATGGGATGTCGCGAACGAGGCCTTGCGTCAGGCCCGGTTCTCGGGTGATCGTGAAACGGCCCTTGCCGCGCGCATCCGCAGGGCCCAAGTGCAGCAATATCAGGGCAAACTCCAGCCGGCGCTCACCGACTTGACCATCTGCGTCGAAGAAGCGCGTGGGCACGAGTGGGGTGCGCTCGAAGCCGCGGCGCTGCACAATCGCGGAAAAGTACTGTTCGACCAGCATGAATACGCGGATGCCCTGGTCGACTTCAAGGCGGCAGTGTTCTTGTGGGAGAAGAGCGGGGCGTCGCTCGACCAGCTCGAGAGCTCGATGATCGCGATCGGCGTGACGGAGGCGTTCGTCGGAAAGTGACGGGCGCCGCGCGCGGGGGCGATCCAGCGGCGTGCCTGTGGATAACTTCGGGTAGCCGTCTGGGGTGTGAATTAGGCTTCGATCGTGGCTGATTTACATCGTGTGCGCAGCTGGGCGAACGCCCTCATAGCGCTTCATCTCGACCCCGACGTGTGGTCGTTCGGCTTCGACAACGCCAAAACGCGCGCCGGGCTGTGCAACTACACCAC
Organism: Subtercola sp.; assembly: GCA_025463745.1. Classification (GTDB taxonomy): domain Bacteria; phylum Actinomycetota; class Actinomycetes; order Actinomycetales; family Microbacteriaceae; genus Subtercola. The sequence continues at coordinate 18,011 of JAODBB010000182.1, read as the reverse complement.
GAAGACGATCACGGTGTCGCGGTACCTGGCTTCGCGCTACGAAGACGACGAGATCCACCAGGTTCTGCTCCACGAAGTGGCCCACGCTATCGCGGGCGGCCGGGCGGGGCATGGGCCCAAGTGGCGAGCGGTGGCCGCCGAAATGGGTTATGAGGGCAAACGTCTGCACCATGGCGAGATCGCTCACGAACTCGCACCGTGGGTCGGAACATGCCCGAACGGCCACGTCTCCTACCGCTACCGCAAACCGACGCGGGCCACAGCCTGCGGAGTTTGCGCCAAGCGGTTCGACCCGCGTTACCTCTTCGAATGGCAGCAGCGCAAAGTCACTGCCGCCTCGCGCCGTGCGGCTGGCTCCGGCCGGTGACGCTCCACGTCAGTCGGCGCTCGCGTCAGTCGGCGCTCGCCGTCAGTCGGCGCTTGCCGTCAGTCGGCGCTTGCCGTCAGTCGGCGCTTCGCCGTCAGCCAGTGCGCGGCGTCAGTCGGCGCTTGCCGTCAGTCAGCGCGGCGCTAGTCGGTGACGTTCACTTCTTTCCAGAAGGCGACGTAGTTGCTGAAGTCCTGACCCACGCGATCGAAGGCGGTCGGGTAGGGGGTCGGGTAGCTCCACGCGCGGTCTTTCAGCGTGGTGTCTCCGTCTTTGACGCTGAAGTACTGGCATTCGCCCTTCCACGGGCAGGTGTACGGCGTGGCGCTCTCGACCAGAAACTCCTTGTTCACGCTCGACGGCGGAAAATACCAGTTGCCCTCGATGGCGATCAGATCTTCTTTGGGAGCTTCGGCAATCACGGTGCCGCCCAGTACAGCCTTCATCTTGTTCCTCCGTTGACTCACGCGGCATACGCCGCTGATGGCCCGAGCAGGCCACTCGCTATGCAACCACCGAGCTCTGCGAATCGATACCGCTCGCCTCAGAAACAATCCGCGCCGCCGCTTCGCCGTTCTGCGCGATCAGCGTGCGCCCCGCGACCGACGCGCTGAAGAGGTGGCCCACAGCGCGCTCCAGCCCCGTGAACGACGCACACACCACGGCGGCCTCGGGCGAGCTGAAGTCGATTCCGAGCCCGGCCAGTGCGTCGATCACAGCGCCGGCGGCCAGAGTGTCTTCGACGCCATCACTCGCTGCGACCACGGCCACCGAAACGCGGTCACCGGCCTCGACCTGCTGCTCGAGCATCCACTTCGCCGCATCGGTGCGTGTCGTCAGGTCGGCGTGGATGATCGGCACCCCCACCAGCTCAGGCCATCCGTGTACGTGCACGTCGTGCCCGCGTTTCGCTGGCTTCTGCCCAGTCGTCTCGCCCGGTTCTGGCAGAGCGTCGACCCAGATCACGACGTCGGCGTGGGCCCCGACAGCTTGCAGCCCGTCGATGCCGCGCCCGAAACGTACTTGGTAGTGGGTTTGGGCGGCAGGCAAGGCGGCGGTGGTCATTTCACAATCGTATTCGCGCCGGCGCGCGAACCGTCATTACGTCACGAAGGCGACACGAGCCTCGGCGAAGAGCGAGACTGGAGTCATGAAGGTACTGCTGAAGTTCGTTCTCGACTGCGAGCCCGACGCGGCGTGGCGGGCGCTACAGAGCCCGACGGTGTTTCGCGAGGTGTCGGCGCCGTTGGTGACGGTGTCATCACTCGAGCCCGGCGGCTTCGAAACCGTGTGGCCTGAAGGCGAGAACCGTGTTGAGATCGACGCGCTCGGGCTGATTCCGGTGGGCACGCAGATCATCGACATCGACCGCACGCACACACAGCACCCGGGGGTGCGGATCATCCACGACAAGGGCCGCGGGGTGACCGGCGCCCTGAAGATCGCGACGACCTGGGATCACCGGATGGCCGTGGCCGCCGATCCTGCCGGCACAGGCAAGACGCTGTACCGCGACCGCCTCGTAGTGAAGGCGGGGCCGTTGACTCCTGCCGTGTGGGCAGGCCTCTGGTCGTTCTGGCAGGTGCGGGGGATGCGGTTGCAGCAGCTGGCGCCCACATGGGCCTTCGACCCCGAGTTCAGCGGCGACGCGAAGGCGGCCGCGGCGAAGCGCGCCGCGGAAGAGGCAGCCCGGCACGCCGCCGAAACGCCTGCTGAGATACTGGCGGAGCCGCCGACGCAAACCTCTGACGCGCTCGGCGTCGACCCCGATCTGGCGGCCGAGTGATCGCCGGGTCGAGTGAAGGCCGTCCTCGAGCCGGGCAGACCGCCATCGAGGTCGCCGACTGGCGACTGCGCGTGTTCGACATGTACGCCAGGGTGCGCGAGCTCAGTGCGAACGACGTGGTCGAAGCGCACACGTTCTGGCGTGAGGCGCGCGATGAACTGTTCGCCGGGCATCCGCAGACCCCCCTGCTGCCCGAAGATTGCGCCGGGTTCACCGGGTTGCCCATTGCGCCGTACGACCCGGCGTGGCGGTTCGAGGTCGAACTCGATGCCCCTGCCGAACCCGCGCGGTTCGATTTCGAGACAGGAACCGACGGGGTGGTTCCGTTCGAGCTGATCGGCCGGGCATCCATACCCCGTGTCGGCACGCTCGATGTGTGGCGGCTGCAGTCGTACGGTGGCGGGCTGTTTCTGCCGATTCGGGATGCCCTGGCCGGCCTCGAAGGCGGAACCTACGGAGGCGGGCGGTACCTGCTCGACACCGTCAAGGGCGCCCATCTCGGCGAGGGCGCCGCACCGGGGTCACTCGTGCTCGACTTCAACTTCGCCTACAACCCGTCGTGCGCCTACGACCCCGCATGGGCGTGCCCGCTGGCTCCGCTCGGCGACCGGGTGACCGTGCCCATTCCGGTGGGAGAGCGGTATCCCTGATCGGCGGTTGTACGCCTGATCAGGCGCGGCGGATGTGCGGGGCACCGGATGAGCGGAGGGCGTGCGCTATGCTGGAAGTACTTGCGAGCGCAAATGCGCGCTCCCTGCGTCGTAGAACGCAACTCTTTCCGTAGGTAAGCCCGCAATCAGTGCGGCTCATGCGAAAAGAAAAATTCTCACGGCGAACGGATGTGGCCACCGCCACCTTCGCCAGACTTCCACCGAAGTTCGTTTTTCTGCTCCACAGTTCTTCTGCAAGACAGAGGTTCTGCTGCACAGAGCTACGAAATGAGATTGCGCCGACGCAGCTCGCCACAGCCATGGGTTCACCTGAATCTCAACTGTCAGAGCCACTCGTCACGCGTGCAATCCACTTGGCTGGAACCGATGCCTGAAAGGCACCGAAACCCCCCATGTCACTCGACACATCACGTGATGCACCAACCACCACCTTCGCGGCCCTCGGCGTTCCCGCGCCGCTCGTCGCGAAGCTCACCGCCTCCGGCATCGACTCGCCGTTCCCGATCCAGGTCGACACGCTGCCCGACACTCTGGCCGGCCGCGACGTTCTCGGCCGCGGCAAGACGGGCTCGGGTAAGACCCTCGCCTTCTCGCTGCCGATGATCGCCCGCCTGGCCGGCGCCCTCGCCGGCGGCAAGCGCCGCCCCGGTCGCCCGCTCGGCCTTGTTCTCGCGCCGACCCGCGAGCTCGCCACCCAGATCTCGGCTGTGCTCCAGCCCCTCGCCGACGCCTACGGGCTGAAGTCGACCACCATCTTCGGCGGCGTCTCGCAGCAACGCCAGGTCGCCGCCCTCAAGGCCGGCGTCGACATCGTCGTGGCCTGCCCCGGCCGCCTCGAAGACCTCATGCAACAGGGCTTCGTGTCGCTGGATGCCGTAGAGATCACCGTGCTCGACGAGGCCGACCACATGGCCGACCTGGGCTTCTTGCCCGTTGTCACACGCATCCTCTCGAAGACGCCCGAACACGGGCAGCGCCTGCTGTTCTCGGCCACGCTCGACAACGGCGTAGACAAGATCGTCAAGCGCTTCCTCCACAACGAAGTTCTGCACTCCGTCGACGAGGCCAACTCCCCTGTCGCAGCCATGACCCACCACGTGTTCGAGGTCAACGATGCCGAGGCGAAGACGGCACTCGTTCGCAAGCTCGCTTCGGGCACCGGCCGGCGCATCCTCTTCATGCGCACCAAGCACCACGCCAAGAAGCTCGCGCGCCAGCTCATCGACGCGGGCATTCCGGCCGTCGATCTGCACGGCAACCTGTCGCAGGTCGCCCGTGACCGCAACCTCGCCGCGTTCAGCGCCGGCGACGTGAGCGTTCTCGTCGCCACAGACGTCGCCGCCCGAGGCGTGCACGTCGACGACATCGAGCTCGTCATCCACGTCGACCCGCCGGCCGAGCACAAGGCGTACCTGCACCGTTCGGGCCGCACGGCTCGGGCCGGCAGCGCGGGAGACGTGGTCACGATCATCCTGCCCGCCCAGCGCAAAGACCTCGAGCAGCTCATGCGGAAGGCAGCCATTCAGGTCACGCCCGAGCGCGTCTCGCTCGACTCCCCCTCGGTCAACACTCTCGTCGGTGAAGTCGCCGCATACGTCAAGCCTGCGGATGCGCCAGTCACTCTGACGGGCGGCGGTCGTTCGGGCGGCAATGGTGGCGGCGGCGGCGGCAACGGTCGCGGGCGCAACGGCGGCGGCCAGGGCGGCGGCGGTTCGCGAGGCGGCCAGGGGGGCTCGCAGGGTGCCAACGCTCAGCGCAAGCGCGCGGCACGCGACGGATCGGGTTCGGGCTCGGGCTCGGCTTCCGGCGGCTCGTCTGCCGGTGGCTACGGGTCTGACCGGCCGCGTCGCGACCGCTCCGGTCAAGGTGCGGGTGGTGCCGGTTCCACCGGTGGTGGCGCTGGCGGCGCTCGTCGCGGCGGATCGCCGTCAGGTGGCCGCAGCGGCGGCTCGAGCGTCGCGTGGTCGAGCAGCACGGGCAGCGGGGGAGCTACGTCTGCTCCACGGGTTCGTCGCAGCGCACCGCGCCGCGCACAGGGCTGAGTTCGCGCACGGTTCGGCCGTGCATCCGCACCACCCTCGTTCGACCTGACACCGGATTCGACGCGACAACGGTCGGAGCTGAGCGAAACCGCGGCGTATATGGCCTCGGTTCGCCTCAGCTCCGACCGTTGTCGTGTTGGCGCTGCAATAACGTGCCGCGATCGCCGATCGGGCCCCCCGCACATCGGCATCACCCTCGCTCGACGTGACAATGCAGAACGCGGTATACCTGAACGAGAATCCGCCCCCCAACCCTCGCTCGACGCGACAACGGTCGGAGCTGAGCGAACCCGCGGCGTATACGGCCTCGGTTCGCCTCAGCTCCGACCGTTGTCGTGTTGGCGCGCGCCACGACCGGCACACGGATCGTGTGAGCGAGCGCGCCGTCGAACGGGGCGCCGCAGATGCGGGTCGCTAGCGCGTGACCGGGCTGCGTACCGCGGCGCGGGGCTGGCGAGGCTGAGCGCAGACATGGCTCCCGCTGAGCCCTGAGGCTCGCAGCCGATAACGTTGAGGGCATGACTTTCCGCCACGCATCCGGGTGCGCCCGATGACGGCCGTTCCCGTGCTGCTCGACGTAGATACGGGGGTCGACGACGCTCTGGCGATTCTGTTCGCGGTGGCGCATCCGGGCATCCACCTGCTCGGCATCAGCTGCGTGGCGGGCAACGCCGCTCTGCCCCAGGTGATTCAGAACACGCTGACGGTTCTGGATGCGGCGGGTGCCGGCGACGTTCCGGTGGCCGGTGGTGCCCACCGCCCGTTGATCAACCCGGCTCGTGATGCCTCGCACGTGCACGGCTCCGACGGCCTCGGCGGAATAGTGCTGCCGCCGACCTCGCGGCAGACTCACACGCTCGACGGCGCCGAGGTCGGCGCAATCGAGCTGATGCGGCGCATCCTGCTCGCCAGCGCCGAGCCGGTGACCATCGTGGCCCTGGCGCCGCAGACGAACCTCGCCCTGCTGCTGCGGGCGCATCCGGAGGTCAGCGAGAAGATTGAGCGGGTGCTGTTCATGGGCGGATCGGCGAGCGTCGGCAACGCGACGGCCGTCGCCGAGTTCAACGTGTGGCACGACCCCGAAGCCGCAGCAATCGTGCTCGACTCGGGCGTGAAGACCTTCATGTACGGGCTCGACGTGTTCAACCGCGTGGCTGTTCCGTTCGACAAGGCGGTGGCGTTGCAGTCGAGTTCGCGAACCGCCGAACGGGTTGCCGGGCAACTCATCGCCCACCGCACGGGCATCGGGGCGGGCAAGGAGCCGGTGTACACCGGGCTGATCGGCGATGCTGGAGCGCTCTGTGCACTCGTCGACCCGGAGGGGCTGCGGACCGAAACACTGCCCGTCTTCGTCGAGCTTGCGGGCACCTCTCGGGGCCAGACGGTCGTCGACCGGCGCGTTTACCCGGGTGAAGACTCGATGCACGGCTTACGCGAAACGACCGGCGTCACCGAAGTAGCGCTCGAAGTGGATGCCCAGCGGTACGTCGACCTCTACCTCAGCACCATCGCGCGCCTGGGCTAGCGCCCGCCGCCGCGTCGCTCCGCTGAGACGTTCGAGCGTTGTGAGGCCGTAACGCCCGAATTGAGGTCGGCACACTGGCCTCAATTGCGCCGCAACGACCTCACGACGGCGGCGCGACCAAGTGGGCGCGAGAATCAGTACAGGCGACCGACCGAGGCGAGCGCCGCACGGAGGAGGGCGCCGCGGCCGCCTTCCATTTCGGCATGGATGGCGTCGCTCACGGCCTCCTGCGGGGTCATCCAGGTGAGTTCGAGGGCGTCTTGCCGGGGGTCGCACGTACCGGTGACCGGAATCACGTAGGCCAACGAGACGGCGTGCTGCCGATCATCCGTGTACGAACTGACGCCGGGTATCGGAAAGTACTCGGCAACCGAGAACGGAATCGGGCTCGTCGGCAGCTGCGGAAACGCCATGGGCCCGAGGTCTTTCTCGAGGTGGCGAAAGAGTGCATCGCGCAGCGTCTCGCCGTACATCACCCGGCCTGAGACGATGGTTCGCGTCATGTTGCCGCTCGGCGACACACGCAAGAGCACCCCCACCTCGGTGACCTGGCCGAGACCGTCGACCCGCACCGGCACTGCTTCGACGTACAGCAGTGGCAGGCGCCTGCGAATCTCGTCAAGCTCCTGGTCACTCAACCAGCCGGGGTTCGGGTCAGGGGTGCGAACGCTCATGATCCATTGTTACCTACCTCTGCGCCGGGTTGACGCCAGAGGGGTGCAGTGTCGGTGGCATGGGCGAGGATTGGTACATCGAAACAGATGTACTCGCAAAGTTCTCTCCCGCCACCCGCGAATGGTTCGGCGGGGCGTTCGCGCAGCCCACAGAAGCCCAGCTGGGCGCCTGGCGAGCGGTTTCCGAAGGGTCGCACACGCTCGTGGTGGCGCCGACCGGATCGGGCAAAACGCTCGCCGCCTTTCTGTGGGCCATCGATCAGCTCATCAGCAAGCCACGCCCTTTCGGGAGAAAAGGCCCGGCGGGCAAGGCCCCGGCTGGCACGAATGGCGGTGCAGGCAAAGACCAGCCCATCGGCACCCGGGTGCTGTACATCTCGCCGCTGAAAGCCCTCGCCGTCGACGTCGAGCGCAACCTGCGTGCGCCGCTTGTCGGCGTCACCCAGACTGCCAAGCGGCTCGGAACGATTCCGCCGAACATCAGCGTCGGGGTGCGCTCGGGCGACACGACCCAATCCGACCGCCGCACTATGATCAAGAATCCGCCCGACATTCTCATCACCACCCCCGAATCGCTCTTCTTGATGCTCACCTCGGCGGCGCGCGAAACCCTCAGCTCGGTCGAAACAGTCATCATCGACGAAGTTCACGCTGTCGCGGCGACCAAGCGTGGGGCGCACCTCGCCGTCAGTCTCGAGCGATTGGATGCCCTGCTCGAGTCTCCTGCGCAGCGAATCGGCCTCTCTGCCACCGTGCGCCCAGCTGAAGAGGTGGCGCGGTTTCTGGCCGGCGGGGCGCCTGTCACCATCGTTGCGCCGGTCTCGACGAAGAAATTCGACCTGCGGGTAGTCGTTCCCATCGAAGACATGAGCGATCTGGGTGCGGCGCCGGCGCTGGAGGGGTCGGCCGCAGCGGCCACGCCGCAGCAGGGGTCGATCTGGCCGCATGTCGAAGAGAGCATCGTCGATCGCATCCTGGCGCACCGTTCGTCGATCGTGTTCGCGAACTCCAGGCGGCTGGCCGAGCGGCTCACTGCTCGCCTGAACGAGATCTACGCCGAGCGCTTGGGGGCACTCGAGCCCGATGAGGCAGCACTCGCGCACACTGTTCGGCTGACGGGCAGCGATCGCAGCAGGCCTGCGGGGCACGGCGCGGGCGGGCCGCCCGCGTCGGCAGGGTACGACGAGGCCGGTGGAGGCGCGGCAGGCGAGGGAGGTCGCGCTGCGTCAGCAGGCGCGGGAGGTCGCGCTGCGTCAGCAGGCGAGGGAGGTCGCGCTGCGTCAGCAGGCGAGGGAGGTCGCGCTGCGTCGGGCGCGGGGATGGCTTCGGCCGCAGCATCCATTCGCCCGCCGGCGCTTCGCCAGCCGGCGCAGATGATGGCGCAGAGCGGCCAGACCGAGGGGGCCGAACCCCTGCTCGCGCGGGCGCATCACGGCTCGGTGAGCAAGGAGCAGCGCGCCCTCATCGAAGACGACCTCAAGACAGGGCGATTGCGCTGCGTCGTTGCGACCTCGAGCCTCGAACTCGGCATCGACATGGGCGCGGTCGATCTCGTGGTGCAGGTCGAATCGCCGCCGTCGGTCGCGAGCGGGTTGCAGCGAGTCGGCCGGGCGGGCCATCAGGTGGGCGAGGTTTCACGGGGTGTGATCTATCCGAAGCACCGGGCAGACCTGATCCATTCGGCGGTGGCCGCTCAGCGGATGACCGACGGGCTCATCGAATCGCTCGCGGTGCCGAAGAACCCGCTCGACATTCTGGCGCAGCAGACGGTCGCCGCCTGCGCCCTCGAGGCGATCGACGTCGAGGAGTGGTTCGAGACCGTCAAGCGAAGTGCTCCCTTTTCGAGCATGCCCCGATCGGCATATGAAGCGACGCTCGATCTGCTGGCCGGGCGCTACCCCTCCGACGAATTCGCCGAACTGCGCCCCCGAATCGTGTGGGATCGTGATTCCGGCACGATCACCGGGCGACCCGGTGCGCAGCGATTGGCCGTGACGAGCGGAGGAACGATTCCCGACCGTGGGCTCTTCGGCGTGTTCATGGTCGGCGAGACGGCGTCGCGCGTCGGCGAACTCGATGAAGAGATGGTCTACGAATCGCGGGTGGGCGACGTGTTCGCGCTCGGGGCGACGAGTTGGCGCATCCAGGAGATCACCCACGACCAGGTACGGGTCACTCCGGCCTTCGGCGAGCCGGGCAGACTACCGTTCTGGCGCGGCGACGGGCTCGGCCGGCCTGCGGAGCTGGGGCGCGCGATCGGTGAGTTCACGCGAACGGTCGGTGGGGCATCCGCGAGTCGTGCGCTGGAGATCACCTCACGAGCGGGGCTCGACGAGAACGCGAGCGCCAATCTTGTCGCATTCATCGGCGAGCAGCGAGAGGCCACCGGGCATCTGCCGAGCGATTCGACGCTCGTCGTGGAGCGCTTTCGCGACGAGCTGGGCGACTGGCGGGTGATCTTGCATTCCCCGTACGGCATGCAAGTGCATTCGCCGTGGGCGCTGGCGATCGGGGCGCGTATTCGCGAGCGCTTCGGCGTCGACGGCGGGGTCGTGGCGAGCGATGACGGCATCGTGGTTCGGCTGCCCGACACCGAGAGCGATCCGCCGGGGGCAGACCTCTTCGTGTTCAGCGCAGACGAGCTAGAGATCATAGTGACCACCGAGGTGGGTGGTTCGGCGCTGTTCGCATCGCGATTTCGCGAGAACGCCGCACGTGCGCTGCTGCTGCCGCGGCAGAACCCGGGCAGACGATCGCCGCTCTGGCAGCAGCGGCAACGTTCGGCGCAGTTGCTCGAGGTCGCCCGGCGGTATCCGACCTTTCCGATCATCCTCGAGACCGTGCGCGAGTGCTTGCAAGACGTGTACGACCTGCCGTCGCTGAAGGCTCTGGCCGGCGAGATCGAGAGCCGGCGCATCCGCATCGTCGAAACCGAGACACCTGAGCCGTCACCGTTCGCGCGCTCGCTGTTATTCGGGTATGTCGCGTCGTTCGTGTACGAGGGCGACAGCCCGCTGGCCGAGCGCCGGGCTGCGGCTCTGTCGCTCGATCCGACGCTCCTGGCCGAACTGCTGGGGCGCGCAGAGCTGCGCGAGCTGCTCGACCCTGGGGTGATCGAGCAGACCGAGCGTGAGCTGCAGCGGCTCGCGCCCGGGCGCCAGGCCACGGGGGTCGAAGGGGTGGCCGACCTGGTGCGGATGCTCGGGCCGCTGAGCCTGGCAGAAGTGGCCGAGCGGCTGACCGACGGGGGTGGCGTCGCGGAGGTGGCTGGTGCTGAAACGGGCGCAGATGATGGGGCGGCGGCAGGCGGCGGGGCGTTGGCGGCAGGCGGCGGGGCGTCAGCAGGCGGCCGGGCGGCGGCACGTGGAGTGGCGGCGGCGGCACCAGGCGCAGCGGCACCAGGCAGCGGGGCGTCGGGCGCAGATGGCGACGGGGCGACGGCGGCAGGCGCAGCCGCGGGCCTGACGACAGGCGCCGCTGCGTATCTGGCGCAACTGCTCGACGCCAAGCGGGTGCTGGCCGTCACAATCGCAGGTGAGGCGCGCTGGGCGGCGATCGAAGACGCGAGTCGGTTGCGCGACGCGCTCGGAGTGCCGATTCCATTCGGGGTACCTGACGCGTTCATCGAGCCGGTCGACGACCCGCTCGGCGACCTGGTCGGGCGCTACGCGCGCACCCACGGCCCGTTCACGGCCCCGGAGGTCGGCACGCGACTGGGGCTCGGCACGGCCGTCGTTCACGAAACCCTGAAGCGACTCGAGTCGACGAGACGAGTGGTGGAGGGCGAATTCCGGCCGACCGGCGATGCTTCGCCATTCGACCACGCGGCAGCAGCGAGCGAGTGGTGCGATACCGAGGTACTGCGCCGGCTGCGGGCACGGTCGCTCGCGGCGTTGCGGCACGAAGTCGAGCCGGTCGACCAGGCCGCATTCGGGCGGTTCTTGCCCGTGTGGCAGCACGTCGATGGAACGCTGCGCGGCATCGATGGAGTTCTGACCGTGATCGAGCAGTTGGCCGGCGTACCGGCGCCCGCATCTGCGTGGGAGACACTCGTGCTGCCCTCACGGGTGGCAGATTACAGCCCGGCGATGCTCGACGAGCTCACGGCATCGGGTGAGATCGTCTGGTCGGGCAACGGGTCGCTCGCCGGCAGCGACGGCTGGGTCGCCTTCCATCTGGCCGACACGGTGCACGTGACCCTGCCCGAGCGGGTCGAGCTCGAACCCACCGCTCTGCAGGCCGCTGTGCTCGAGGCGCTCAGCGGGGGTGGCGCGTACTTCTTCCGCAACCTGGCCGATGCGGTCGGCGCGCGGATGCTCGCGGGCGACTCCGAGGGCGACACATCCGCGAGCAACGGCGGTGGCGCGCCAGACCTGGGCAGCATGTTCTTCACCGACGAGCAGCTCGTCACGGCGCTCTGGGATCTGGTGTGGGCCGGCCGCGTCACGAACGACACGCTCGCACCACTGCGCACTCTTACCGGTGGTTCCGCCGGCAAAGGCAGCGGCGCGCACTCGGCCAGACGCCAGACACCCCGCTCGCGTCTGTACCGCGGGCGCGGCTACACGCGCCCGACGATGGCCACCCGGGTGGGGCCACCCACCGTCGGCGGGCGGTGGTCGTTGCTGCCGCCGGCCGAATCCGACCCCACGTTGCGCGCCCACGCGATGGCCGAATTCCTGCTCGACCGCTACGGCGTCGTCACGCGGGGCTCGGTGATGGCAGAGCATCAGCCCGGCGGGTTCGCGCTCGCCTACCGCGTACTCAGTCAGTTCGAAGAGACCGGCCGCTGCCGCCGCGGCTACTTCATCGACGGCCTCGGGGCCGCGCAATTCGCCACCGGCGGCACGGTCGACCGGTTGCGGTCGTTCGCGACCGACGTGCTCGGCGACCGAGACGCGCGCCCAGCGAGAGAGACAACCGGCGCGCGCTCGGGCACCGGGCGGCGCACCCTCACCCTGGCAGCGAGCGACCCGGCGAGCCCGTTCGGGGCCGCACTGCCGTGGCCGGCGGGCGAAGGGCATCGTCCGGGGCGAAAAGCGGGGGCTCTCGTGGTACTCGTCGACGGGCAGCTTGCTCTGTACGTCGAGCGCGGCGGAAAGACCGTGCTGTCGTTCACCGACGACGCAGACGTACTGGCTGAGGCTGCGGCATCCCTCGCCCGGGCGGTGACAACCGGCCAGGTCGACAAGCTGACCATCGAGAAGATCGACGGAGAGTATTCCGTGGGCACTCCGGTGGGGCGGATGCTCGAGAGCTCGGGATTCAACAACACTCCTCGGGGGCTGAGGTTACGTAGTGCCTGAGGGCGACACCGTCTACCGAACCGCCGCGCACCTCGATGCCGCGCTGGCCGGTCAGGTGCTGACGGGGTGCGACATTCGGGTGCCGAAGTTCGCCACGGTCGACCTCACGGGCGAGCGCGTCGACGACGTCGTCAGCCGCGGAAAGCACATTCTGATGCGGGTGGGTGAGTTCAGCATCCATTCGCACCTCAAAATGGAGGGAAGCTGGCACATTTACCAGCCGCAGACCCGCTGGCGCAAGCCGGCCTGGCAGGCGCGGGCGGTGCTCACGACGGCCGAGCATACGGCCGTGGGCTTCGAGCTCGGTCTGCTCGAGGTGGTGCGTCGGGCTGAGGAAGAGAGCATCGTCGGTTACCTCGGGCCCGACTTGCTCGGCGCGGGGTGGGATGCGGCCGAAGCGGAACGGCGATTGGCTCGGGAGCCCGGCCGGGAGGTCGCTGTGGCGCTGCTCGACCAGCGAAACCTGGCCGGGCTCGGCAATGTGTTCGCGAACGAATTGTGCTTTCTGCGCGGAGTGCTGCCGTCACGCCCCGTTGGAGAAGTTGCTCGGCTCGACGCGGTCGTTGCGCTGGCGCACCGGCTCATCACGGCCAACCGCGACCGAGTCGAGCGCACCACGACGGGTGACACGCGCCCGGGCAAGCAGGTGTGGGTGTACAACCGCGCCGGCCAGCCGTGCCGTCGCTGCGGAACGGCGATTCAGAGCGGCAGGCTCGGTGCGAACGACCTGGCGTTGCGTGATGCGTATTGGTGCCCGTACTGCCAGACCTGAGTTCGGCGCAGGTACCCCCGCCGGGTATGCGCCGAACGGTCGTATTCTTGACCTGTTATCGATGACATCAAGAAGCGTGCCCTGCACCGCACCCGCATTCTCGAAGGCCAGCTGCGCGGGCTCGAGAAGGCGATCGAGAACGAGGATTACTGCATCGACATCATCACGCAGTCGCTCGCGATACAGAAATCACTCGGATCGCTGAACAAACTGATGGTTGAGAACCACCTGAAGACGCACGTGACAGAGATGTTCGAGGCGGGCGGTGACGAACGCGCGAAAGCGATCGACGAACTCGTGCAGATCTACGAGCTGAGCCGCAACCGGGGCGAATAGCTCCGCCGGTACAACCGACGTCGCCGCGAATGGGCCGGCCGATGTTGGATTGCCCCGGCGAACGCGGTGACGGATGCCGGGCATCCGGAACCGCCAACCGCTGCCGGCGCGGCCACGCGTTCAGGGGTAGCCCGGTTAGACTGTGATGCCACCCCTTCCCCCGCAAGCAAGAGGAACCTCGTGACCGATTCCCCCCGCCGCGCAGCCATCAACGATGCAGTCGTTGTGTGGTCGATAGCCACCGAAGATCTCGCCACGAAGTTGCCGGGCAGCCCGCTCGTGATCATCATGCACGGCTACGGTTCGCACGAAAACGACCTCATCTCGCTGGCGCCGTTGCTGCCCGAAGGCACCATCGCCGCGTCACTGCGGGGGCCGCTGCTGGCACCGCATCCCATTGAGAACGGCTTCGCCTGGTTCACCATGGGCGAGCCAGGCAACCCGCGCATCGCGGGCGTCGACGATGCCGCTTTGTCGGTTCTCGAGTGGCTCGACCGGGTCGAGGCCACGTACGGCACTCCTCCGAGCGTTGCGCTGCTGGGGTTCTCGCAGGGCGGCGCGATGGCGATCCACCTGCTGCGCACAGCGCCCGAGAGGTTTGCGGCCGCCGTCAACCTCTCGGGGTTCATCGTCGGTGGCCAAGTGCACGGCGACCGGGTGATGCTCGAGCAGCGCCCGCCCGTCTTCTGGGGCCGGGATGTCGCCGACCCCATCATCACGGCCGACGCCGTCGAGCGCACCGATGCCTGGTTGCCCGAACACTCGACGCTGACGGCGAAGTTGTACCCGGGCATCCACCACGGCGTCTCGCAAGAGGAGATCACCGACGTGGCGGAGTTCTTGCAGCAGCATCTGTTCGCTGCTGACGCGACCGGCGGCGCTGCGGCCGTCGCCACCGCAACCGTCGCCGACGCATCGGCCGTGGATGAACCCGCCGCCGAGGTCGCGGCGAGCTAGCCGAACCCACGACTCCCCTCCGCATGCCCAAACCCTCGAAGACCGTCGGCCCCACCACGGCCGCCACCGTCGCCCTCAGCCGCGCCGGCGTCGTTTTCACGCCGCACGCCTACCACCACGACGAGAGCTCGACCGATTTCGGCGACGAGGCCGCCCGGGCACTCGGCATCGACGCCGCGCGCGTCTTCAAGACGCTGATGGTGGAAACCGACGCGGGGCTTGCGATCGGAATCGTCTCTGTGGCGGAGATGCTCGATGTGAAAGCTCTCGCCGCCGCTCTAGGTGCGAAACGTGCCGTCATGGCCGACAAGGCTGTTGCGGAGCGCAAAAGCGGGTACGTCGTGGGCGGAATCAGTCCGTTCGGCCAGAAGACGCCCCTCGCCACGGTGCTGGATGATCGTGCCTCAGCCTTCGCAACCATCTTCGTCTCGGGTGGCCGGCGCGGTTTCGACATCGAGGTTGCCCCGGCCGATCTCGTTCGCGTCACCGGCGCGGTCGTGGCGCAGATTCGGCGAGGCTGACCCGTGACACCGCACATCGCGAAACCACACGCCGAGACACCACACACTGCGACACCGCACGCCACGACTGTTTCACGAACGATCATCTCCGACGCGTACATCGCGACCGTCGACACGGCAGACACCGAGCATCGTGACGGGTATGTGGTGGTCGACAACGACACGATCGTCGCGGTGGGGGCGGGCGAGGCTCCGCGGTGGGCCCTCGAGGGTGCGCCGGCGGGCGCCGCACGTACGGGCAGCGAGCCGGGCAACGAGCGGCGTCATGCCGGTGCGGGCGAACCGGCAGGCGACACGGCCGCAAGCACGCGTGCGAGCACGAACACGAGCAGCGGGGCACGCGACGCCACGGGCACACCCCGGGCATCCGTCACCCTCGTCGACGGCCGTGGCCACCTCGTCACGCCGGGGCTCATCAACACCCACCACCATCTGTACCAGTGGCTGACCCGCGGCAACGCCCAAGACTCGATTCTGTTCGACTGGCTGACGTCGCTGTATCCGCTCTGGTCGATGATCGACGCCGACCTGGTCGAACAGGGTGCGCTGGGCGCGATGGCCGTTGCGGCGAAGTCGGGATGCACGACCGTCGGTGACCACCACTACGTGTTCCCGAGCGGCAGCGGCGACATTCTCGGCGGAATCGTGCGGGCTGCGAACCAGTTGGGCGTGCGCATCCACGCCACCCGAGGCTCGATGGACCTGGGCCAGAGCGACGGAGGCCTGCCACCCGACTTCGTGGTCGAGTCGATCGATGCGATTCTGGCCGCCAGCGACGAGGCGATCGACCGCTACCACGACGCGGGTCGCGGCGCGATGGCGCAGATCGCACTGGCGCCGTGCTCGCCGTTCTCGGTGACGGCCGACCTGTTGCGCGAATCCGCGGCCCTGGGGCGGGCCCGCGGGGTGCGGCTGCACACGCACGGGTCAGAGACGGTCGAAGAAGACGCGTTCTGCCTGTCGAAATTCGGCAAGACCCCGACGCAGTACCTCGAAGACCTCGACTGGCTCGGCAGCGACGTGTGGATGGCGCACTGCGTGCACCTCGACGACCATGCCATTGCCCGGTTCGCCGCGACAGGCACGGCCGTGGCGCACTGCCCCTCATCGAACGCGAGGCTCGCTGCGGGCATCGCTCACGTTCCCGCCATGCTCGACGCGGGCATCAACGTGGGCCTGGGCGTCGACGGCGCAGCCTCGAACGAATCGGGCCAACTCGGCACCGAGATCCGGATGGCCGTGCTGATGAATCGCCTGGGTGCGGGCGCCGACCGCATGACGGGCCGGGCGGCCCTGCGCATGGCGACCATGGGCGGCGCTGCGACACTGGGCCGTGCCGGCGAACTCGGCTCGATCGAGGTGGGCAAGCTGGCCGACCTGGCGGTGTGGAAGATCGACGGCGTCGAGCACGCCGGCATTCTCGACCCGGTAGCGGCCCTGACGCTCGGTGCACAGCCTCCGGTGGCGCTGCTGCTGGTGAACGGAGTCGAGGTGGTTCGCGACGGTACCCTCAGCCGCGTCGACGAGGGTGCCGTCGCTTCGGCGGTGGCACGGGCATCCACCGCGCTGAGTCTGCGGTAGGGCCGCTCCCCTTCGCAGCGTTCAGGCTCGCCAGAACTCAGCGGGCGCGGCCCGCGACCTTCTCGGTGAGGCCGAGACGCACGGTCGGCCACTCCGACTCGATGATGGAGAAGACGACGGTGTCGCGCAGAGTTCCGTCGCGCCAGATGTCGTTGTTGCGCAGAACGCCGTCTTGCTTGGCGCCGAGGCGCGCGATGGCAGCGCGCGACTGCTGGTTGTGCCAGTGCGTGCGAAACTCGACCGCCACGCAGCCGAGAGTCTCGAACGCGTGAGTGAGCTGCAACAGCTTCGCATCGCTGTTGATACCTGTGCGCTGGGTGCTCTTCGCCAGCCAGGTCGAGCCGATTTCAAGCTTACGATTGTCGGCGCGGATGTTCAGGTACGACGTCATTCCGACGGCCTTACCCGTGTCGTGGCTGACAACCGCCCAGGGCACCCACTGCCCCGCGGCATGCAAGTCGAGCCGGTGTTGCACGGCGGCGCTCATCTCATCCGGACTCGGAATGCGCGTGTACCAGGTCTGCCACAGATCACCCTCGGCGACAGCCTCGGCGAGGTCGGGCACGTGCTCGAGCGAGAGCGGAACGAGCGCGACGCGCGAGCCGACGAGGGTGGGAACGGCGGCGAAATCGGCGGCGGTTGGTGGGGTGTTCTCCATGCTCCGACCCTATCGCCGTCGTCGTGGCGGCGAGGAACGGCCGGCCGGTCGCGATAGACGAGCCGCAGATTCAGGTGGATGACGGGCATCCGCTCCCACTCGAATCCGCAGCTAGACGAAGCCCGGCCCGGATCGGGTCACCCTTCGAGCACCGCCCAGCCGTGCGCCGGAGTGAGGGCAGAGACGCCCGCGGCTGTCGGGGTCAGCGCGGCATCGCCCGCCACGACAGTGGATGCACGGGCCACCTCGAACTCGTACGGGTCGTCAGCGAGATTCAGCAGCACCACGAGGCGCTGGGCATCACCCGAGGAGTCCACCACCTCGTAAGCGAAGAACTCATTCGTCAGTTTCAGAGGCGCCGTGCGCGCCGAATGCACCCACGCGTGCCGCCGCCGCAGACCGATCAGGTTCTGGTGGAGGCGGTAGACCGGCCATCCGTCGTCGGCGAGCGCCGACGGCCCAGCCCCGGGATACTCGGGCCGAATCGCGTCATCGCCCCCCACGCGCTGCTCCTTGAGCCCGAGATAACCCTGCTCGTCGCCGTAGTAGATCGTCGGGGTGCCACCGATGGTGAGCAGAACGACGAGGGCATGCGCGAGGTGCCGCCGGTCATCCACCGCCGTCGCCAACCTGGTCACGTCGTGGTTGCCGACGAACGTCACCGGAACGAAATGCTCGAGGAACCCGTTGTGCCTCTCGAGCGCATGCGCCAGCTCGAAGAAGTTGGCATCGTGAATCGAGCTCCAGATGGCCTTCCACACCTCGTACTGGGTGACCGAGTCGAGCGTCGCCTCTTCGACAATCGCCGAGTAGTC